>OMXT01000097.1 GCA_900315125.1 uncultured Eubacteriales bacterium | reverse complement strand
TGGGGACGGGGATACCGCTTTGGCGAAAGCAATCCTGAAGAAAGTCGCGTTCCAGTGTCAGCTGACCTATGGTCTTGAGCATCTGGTTCTTCTCCTTCTCCAGGGCATCCTCTTTTCTACGTGCCTCTTTCTCGGCTTTACGGTCGTTGAATGCGTTGTGTGCGTACAAAACTCTCATTGAGACATTAATATTTACAGCCCCGTATTCTTCTTCTGCCTCACATTGGTGCTGTTCTTCAATATGAAGTCCGTATATGTGGATCGAATCTGATTGTAAGCCAGGTAGATGTCCGACGCGTTCTGGCTCGTCCGCTGGGCGGTCTCCACGCCTGTAGGGAACATGATCCGGTTATTGGCGATGATGATCTTCCGGCAGGGGGTCCCGTCGAAACGGCCGCCGCTGGGGGCGTTGGCTGCGCTGTAGCAGGCGTCCAGCTGGATGGCCCCGTTGTTGGCGGAGCCGGAATAGAAGCCTTTGACCAGCTGCCCGTTTTTCTCATAGCAGCCCAGGTCGCAGTTTATGATCTGGCAGTTATAGCAGCCGGTAAACTCTATAAGGTGGGCATTGTAATTATTGTATATCGTAGCGTTCTTTATGGTAATGTTCTGACTGTGGAGGAAGTTGATCACATCGGCGCCCATCCGCCGGCCTTCCTTAAACCCGCCGGCGCTTCTGGCCCCGGATGTCCCCACCCAGGTCCCGCCGTTGATCATGATGTTCTGGTTCGCGTTATAGCCTGTGGCGCTGCCCAGATTGGAGTTTTTGATCATGCCTGCCCCGCTCTTGCTCTGGATGATCGTGGCGCCCCTGGCGTTGATGATCGTATTGCTGTAGAGGTTGACCTGGCGATGGATATAATACGTTCCCGGCGCAAGATTCACCGTCACGTTGCCCCCCTGGATCGCGGAATACAGGTCGCCTCCATCGGACAGGTTCACCGTCCGGGCAGTAGAGAACTTCTCTATATCCGTGTTCTCCACCCGGGTACCCAGGAGAATGACTTTGTTCTTCGGCTTGACCGTGACCTTTTCGCTGACCTTCTTCCCCTGCTTCAGCTTCCCGTTCTTATATTCTGCCGCATAGGTCACGATCTTCTTTCCGTCGCTTCCCTTCTCCGCTACCCTGGTGCTGCCTTCCTTTACGTTAAAGGAATTGCGCTGCTCCGTCTTTTTCTTCGCCGTCTTCTCCTTATCTACTGTGCCTTCCAGCACGATCACCTCGGTACTCGCATCCCCTGATATTTTGGGATGGATCCCCCGCTCCAGCTTGATCTTCTCTACAGACGTATTGCTTTTGATATTCTTCAGCCCCGTTTCCTTCGCGATGCCCGCGATGATCTTCTGCTCCTGCGCCTCCGCGTGCTTCCGGGAATCTGCGAGGACCACCGTATCCTCCCCGGCCCGGACCGCCCAAAGCTCCCGGATATGATGTCCCTCTGCGTCGATGGCATAAAAAGAAACGGACTGCAGCAGGAGCAGACCCGTAGTAAATACTGCCGCCGCGATAAGGAGCAGCAGAATAATTTTCTGAATCCCAAACTTCCTCATATATCTTCCTTATTACAAAGCCCTGACCGGCTCTTTACCACAATTCTATACTGCCCCAGGTGTTTCGTCAACGCCGGCAGCTGCATTTAGAGTATGCCCACAGGACACAGCCAGGCATCCCTGCTTGCTGGTATCAAATCCTCTGCCAGACAGAGCATGATTCCGGGTTCAACGTTCATATGAAATTTCTGCAGGACAGAAAAGTTCCGGTCCGGACGGGCAGGTGAACTGCTGCGTTTCACCTCTATTGGATACATGCGATCCCCTCTTACGATCAGCAGATCGATTTCCTTCTGATCTATATCCCGATAATAATAAACATCCGGCTGGATGCCTCCGTTATAATAACTCTTGATAATTTCCGATACCACATATGTCTCGAAGAACGCGCCGTTCATCGCCCCATTCTGAAGCGTTTCCGCGTTCGGCCACCGGCAGAGCCACGCTGCCAGACCGGTATCCATGAAATAAACTTTCGGCGTTTTCACAATTCTCTTCACGATGTTATTGTAATAAGGCCGCAGAATATAAATGATGCCGGAGCTTTCCAGAATCGATACCCATTCTTTCGCTGTCGGAGAGGAAATCCCTACGGATCTGGAAATATCCGCATATTTTAGTTCCTGTGCCGTATGTGCTGCCATATAAATCAAAAACTGCGAAAACTCATGGAGTTTTCCAATATGGGCGAAATCCCGCACATCTTTTTCCAGATAGGTATTAATATAATCTGTATAATATCTCTGCGGTTCGATATCCGATGTGATCCGCTTCGGCATCCCTCCTCGAAAGATCCACTGATATACTTCAGATAATGTTAACGGTTCGCTTTCCCCCCATCGTTTTCTGACTGCTGCAATGTCAGGATCAAAGGCCCATGGTGATTTGCCCCGGATTTCAGATGCACTCAGCCCGGTAAGATCAAAGATCGCCACCCGTCCAGCCAGCGACTCAGACGACTGCTTCATCATAGAAAACTTCTGAGATCCCGTAAGCCAGAACATTCCTTCGTTCGGCTGCCCTTCCAGAGCCCTGCGATCCACAAGTCTCTTGATTTCCAGTAATAGCCCCGGCACTCTCTGAAATTCATCGATCAATACCGGCGGTGCGTAGGTTTCAAAGAAAAGTGCCGGGTCTGTTTCTGCCAGATATCTCGCATTAATATCATCCAGCGTAACGTACCGGCGCCCCTTCTCCTTGATATGGTAAAGCATCGTCGACTTGCCCGCCTGACGCTGACCGCATACCATGACAACGGGGTATTTTCCTGTGTATTTCTCTATCTGCAGTTCCATATGACGGGTGATATACATGTTTACCTCCGATAAATCTAAAGTCATACTTTATTTTACTCGAATATTATTGTTTTGGCAAATCATCTTTTGCTTCCGGTGCAACCAGGAAAAATTTTTTCGAAAAAATTAGCACTCACCTGTTGACAGTGCTAACAACCGTGGTATAATAACAATCGAAGGGGGGATAAAGAGAAGAGAGATTAAGGGATGCGCGAACAGATTAAGAAAGAACGCAGGGGAAAGATCATAAGCGAAGAGCTGATAAAGTAAATGTTCTCCGGCAGCACCGGAGAGAGAATAAATTGAGGAGGTATGGATCATGTTATTACCAAGCATTTTCAGAGATGGATTTTTTGATGACGATTTCGTAGATTTTCCGACATTCAAGAGTCGTTCCGACAATGCGCTGATGAAGAGCGATGTAAAGGACGCTGGCGATCATTATGAACTGCACATGGATCTTCCGGGATTCAATAAGGATAATGTCAAGATCCAGCTGAAGGAAGGCGTACTGAATGTGGAGGCTTCCACAGTAACAAACAATGATGAGAAGGCTGACGACGGGACCTATCTGAGAAGAGAACGTTTCCAGGGTACATGCACCAGGAGCTTCTACGTCGGAGAGGCCGTACGTCCGGAGGACATCAAGGCCAAGTTCGACAACGGCGTCCTGACCGTTACGGTTCCCAAGGAACAGCCCAAACCGCAGCTGGACGAGAACAGCTACATTGCCATTGAAGGCTAATGACTAATAGAGCTGACCGGCAAGGTTCCGGTTCAGCCGGCTGACAGCTCAGAGTCAGCCGATCGGTTCGACCGGCCGCCGCCGGCGGTTTCTGCCAGCCCCGGCGACGGCCGGAACAGCAAATGTAAACTAACTTCTTTAATAAACTCCTTTGATACGATAATACCAATTTATAAGAGGTGTCCGAATGGGCACCTCTCTTTTGTTTCTGTTCGATTACTGACGTTCCCCCTCCCCCATCAGCTTCTTCAGCGTCCGGGACAGCAGGGTGACCGCGGCAGCCATCATGATGCACTCCGTCAGGGGCTGAGCCCAGATCAGTCCACCGAAACCGAAGAAGTGATTCATCAGCAGGAGCAGCGGCACATAGAGCACAAGCTGGCGGACAATAGTGATTCCCAGGGCGTGCATGGGCTTGCCCATGGCCTGGAATGTCATGCGGCTTGATGAGATGGCTCCCACAAAGGGCAGGATGAACATGTTCGCCCGCAGGACCTGGCTCCCGATGCGGATGACCTCCTGGGTACTTGTAAATATGCCGATCAGGACCGGAGCCAGCAGACCGAACACTGCCATAACCACTAGCTCTACAGCGCCGATGATGAGGATCACCGCCTTCAGCACCTCCAGCATGCGGCGGTAATTCTTCGCTCCGTAATTGTATCCCATCAGAGGCTGGGTGCCCGCGGCGAATCCCTGGTAAATGTAGCTGCCGAAGGACATGATCTTCTGGGATATGCCCATGGCCGCCACCGTCAGTTCTCCGTATCCCACAGCCAGGTTGTTCAGAACAACATATGCTCCCGCCGTCAGCAGCGTCTCAAGGGACGCGGGAATGCCGACCCAGAATATTTCCTTAATGACCGCCGCCTTGGGGTGCCACAGACCGGGATCCAGGCGGAGCAGGGTTTTGTTCTTCAGGTAAAAATAAAGATACACCAGACACCCCAGAGCATTGCCCAGGACCGTCGCCGCGGCTGCCCCCCGGATCTCCATGCCGAAGGCGAAGATAAACAGCGGGTCCAGAATGATGTTCGCAAGAGTGCCAACGGCCATGCCGATCACAGAGTACTTCACCGACCCTTCTGCCCGCATGAGCTGGCCGAATGTATAATTTCCCATGATGAAGAAATTGCCGATCAGCAGCACGCCCACGTAGCTCGCGGTATAGCCGGCCGTTTCTGACTGAGCGCCCAGGAGGCGGACCAGGGGCTGCAGGAATATCAGTCCAAGGGCAGCGATGATGAGGCTATTCACCAATGTCATCTCATAACCAGTGAACAAAGTCCGCTCGGCCTGCTCCATGTCGTCTGCGCCCATGCTACGGGCAATGAGGGAAGATGCTCCCGTCCCCACCATGTTGCCCACAGCGATCATGACCATCATCACAGGATAGCCCAGGTTCACCGCCGCCATCTGGTAATCGTCGTGGAGCAAGCCGATATAGAACGTGTCCACCAGGTTATAAAGGACCATGATGAACATGCCGAAGACCAGGGGCACGCCCATGGAAAGGACGGCCTTCCGCGGCTTTTCTTCGCGCATGATATATATTCTTTTGTCTTCTTTTGACGCTGTATTATTATCCATTCGTTATCTTCTGCTCTTCTCTCTCCTTCAGCCATCTCACGCTGGACTCGCAGTCCCTGCTCTCCACGGTGATCGTCACATCGGGATCGCAGTATGTTTTTATGGCGTCCATGATCACTGATATATCTATGCTGCCTTCTGTGATCGGGTTATGCTGATCCGATGACCCGTCGTTATTATGAAAGTGGAAATGTCCGATATGGGGGCCGAGGATCCGGACCCATTCCGCCGGCGGAAACTCCGGCAGCCCGCAGGCGTTGGCGTGGCCGATATCCAGGCAGAGCCGGATCCTGGGATCATCCAGCTTCTCCGCGATCTCCAGGAGAGGCCGGGGATCCGGATCCATGACGTTCTCAATATAGAGACGGAAGTCCTCCGGTTTGTCCTCCATGAATTTTTTCCAGAAAATGACCGACTGCTTCACATGCCACACGTCGAAATAAATCTGCGGCGCCAGGCCGGAATGAACCACCATGCGTCGGATCCCGAGGCGGCGGCAGCCCTCATAAGCCTGGTTGAACCGCCTCATGGCGAAGGCCCTGGCCTCCGGGTCTATGGCCTGGGGATACAGCTCCGTAAAAGGACCGTGGATGACGGCCTGGTCCGGATCGATTCTGCCTTCGGTCGTCAGCAGGCCGCATTCCCCCGCCTGCTTCTCCATATACGCCAGCGTCCGGTCGATCCGCTCCGGATCCAGGGCTGTGGATATGCAGAACTGATTGAACTCTATGCCGATCCCGTATTTTCGGATGGTTTCCTCCGGATGATCGGAAAAAGTCGCAAGATATATTTTCTGACTCTTCATTTTCTGTTCTTTCCCGCCGTTCTCTGTTTTCTCATTACACTAATCGATCGGTCCCGTCAGCCCGAAGGTCAGCTCTTTCCCGTAATAGTCGTTCAGCCCTTCAAAGGTATACCCCCGCTTGGTGTAATATTTCAGGATATTTTCCACAACTTCCGGGGTATGCTTCTTGGTCGCAGCGTCGTGCATCAGCACCACAGGGGTCTTGTTTTCCCTGATCGTCGTGATTCCGAACCGGGTCATCCGCTTCGCCGAGTAGCGGATGCCCACCGCATCCTCCGTATCCGCGTTCCAGTCCATCTCCCGGTATCCTCTCTTATGGAGAGCATGGACAATTTTCTTTCTCTTTTTGGAATTCATCCAGTCGTTGTTGCCGCCCCCCGGGAAGCGCCAGTAGCGGGGCTGCTGTCCCGTGACCTTCTTTATCACAGCCTCCGTTCGGTTAAAATCTCTGATATAGGCGCTGCTGTTCCTGTAAATCTTATCATAGTCGTGGGTATAGGTGTGGATGCCGATGGTATGGCCTGCCGCCGCCTCCTTCTTCAGAATATCCGGGTATTCCTTCGCCTCCTGCCCCACAACGAAGAACGTGGCCTTCGCGTTGTATTTCTTCAGGACTCTGAGCAGCTTCGGCGTCACATTCTTGCTGGGTCCGTCGTCGAATGTCAGGTATATCACCTTTTTCTTTTGCTTTTTTGACAAAGCCTGGACCGGTGCTTTTACCGTGATCTCTGCTTTGATCTTCTGCCCCTTCTTACTTGTACACGTGATCACCGCCGTCCCCGGCGCCTTTGATTTTACGAAGCCCTGGTTCGTCACCGCAGCGATATCCGGATGATTCGACTGAAATGTGACTTCCGGCATGGCGCTGTTCTCCGGCTCCACCTCGACCGCAAGGGTCATGGCCTCCCCGCTTTCCAGCGTTACACGATCCGACGCAAAGGAGATCTCCGGTTCCCGGACCGCCTTATAAATCAGAGATACAGCCAGTGCGCAGAAGCAGATGACTGCGCATATGAGTATGATCAGGCTCACGATTTTCTTTATATCGTTCGCCTGAAAGTGATGATCGTTCATTTCTTAGTTTGCCCCTTTTCTTACCAATAAAAATTACCGGTTGCCATAAGACCCCGGCTCCCAGATAAAAATTATACTGTAAAAAAACGTAAGTAACAAGACCCCCTGTCCTTAACAATTCTTAAGGGGCCGTCTCATCATTCTGAAACGCCCCCTTATAACAATACTGCATGGTATTACGACAGCGGCTGGCTCTTCCGGAACGCAACGGTAAACGTGCTGCCCTCCCCAAGCCTGCTCTCTAATTTAAGCTCTGCATGGAGCAGCTCTGCGGCATGCTTTACGATGGAAAGTCCCAGACCCGTGCCGCCGATCTCCCGGGAGTGGCTCTTGTCCACCCGGTAGAACCGTTCGAAAATTCTGGACTGGTCCTCTTCCGGGATGCCGATTCCCGTATCTCTCACTGATAAGGTGACGGTATCCTTTTCTTCCTTCAGTTCCACATGGATCTCGCCGTTGTCTTTGTTATATTTAATAGCATTTTCTATCAGATTATGGATGATGCTCTCGTTCAGGCGATAAATACCCGGGACAGCCGGCGCGCTGCCGGAAACAGAGATCGTAACCGGCCTCTTTTCCGCCTCCGGACGCAGCTGGTCCGCGATCCTTTCCGCCATCTGTTTCAAATCGATATTGTCCCAGGACATATCGATCGATCCTTCATCGAGATGAGAGATATAAAGAATATCTTCTACCAAAGAAATCATCCGCTGCACCTGGCCGTAAATGACATGGACGAACTTCTGCGTATCTTCCATCCGTACATTACCCTTCTCGAGGAGCTCCGCGCATCCGGATATGGTATGGAGCGGCGTCTTCAGCTCATGAGACACATTGCTGGTAAATTCTCTCCGCATGAGTTCCGCGTTTTCTCTGTCTGTCACATCAAACATCAGGATGACCATACCCGCTGTCTTATCACTGTTGTCAAAGGGTACGGGGCTTATATCCGTCTGGTATTTCCGGCCGGAGAAATCCATGATCAGCTCACTGTGTTCACCCTCCGCCGCCTTATTCAGAGCTCGTTCAAACTCCGACCGGCGCTCCAGAAAGAGTACGTCCCTGCCTACGCAGCTGTCGTCCGCATGGAGAAGATTCATGGCCTGCTGGTTGATCGTCAGTATCTTTCCGTCCCAGCTCAGCAGGATCAGGCATTCCTTCATACGTCCCGTTACAGTAACGAAGTCCTTCTCCGCCCGTTCCAGTGATTCTTTCTGCATGCCGATCTCCTGCTGCTGTACATGGATGCGGTGCAGGAAAGGCGCCAGCTCCGGATATTCTTCATTTTCCAGAGGATGATCCAGGTCAAACTTATTCAGTGGCGATATGATCTGCTTCGCCATCCTGCCGGATATAAACCAAGTGACGAGAAGCAGGATCAGAAAGATCCAGATCATGGGCTGCAGCATGCCCAGGGCGATCATGAGCACAGAGTTCCTGGATTCCGCGATACGCAATACTGATCCGTCCGACAGGCGCTTGGCGCTGTAGATCATTTCCGTTGTCAGTGTATTAGAAAATCTGGTGCTTTCCCCGTCACCAGATTCCATTGCTTCCTTTACCTCCGGCCGCGAAGCGTGATTGCCCATGGACGAAGGATCTGCTTTACTGTCAAACAGGACTTTGCCGTCGGATGCGATCCACGTGACACGGGTATTCTTTATGTTCAGGCTGCTCAGATAATCCATTCCCTGGGATTCCACAGCCTTTGCGGCAAAATTCGTTTCCGCCTTCAGCTGGTTCTGCTGAACGCTTTTGAAGTTGCTGTACAGAAGAAGAAGCACAGCAACAAAACCGCTGATCAGTGTTAAAACAATGATCAGCTCCATATACTTAAATATTCGTTTTGTCATAAAGTCACCAGTTTATAACCGACTCCCCGAACCGTCTGGATCATGTCTCCTGCCTTGCCAAGCTTGGCCCGGAGTGTTCCCACATGGACGTCCACGGTTCTCGTATCTCCGAAATAGTCGTTTTTCCAGATTTTCATGAGCAGTGTCTCCCGGTCAAAGACCCGGTCCGGATTGTTCATGAAAAGTTCGAGCAGAGAATATTCCTTCAGAGTCAGCTCCAGAGACCGGTCGTCCACCTTGACGGTATGAGCCGCCTCGTTCATTTCCACCGGACCCAGTCGAAGGATCTCGTCATTCTTCGACTCCTGGGGTGACATTCTGCGAAGAACTGCCCGGACCCGCGAAACCATTTCCAGCATGCCGAAGGGCTTGACAAGGTAATCGTCGGCGCCCAGGTCAAGACCTGTCACCTTATCGAATTCTGTTCCCTTGGCTGTAGTCATGATCACGGGAATATCCCTCGTTGTCTGCTCTGAACGGATCTTTTTCAGGATAGAGATCCCGTCTTCCCCGGGAAGCATAATATCCAGGAGGATCAGCTCCGGCCGTTCCGTTTTGACTGCCTCAAAGAATTCCTTGCCGTTTCCGAAGATCCTGACATGAAAACCGGCTGACTCAAGGGCGTATGCCGCCAGATTGCCGGCAGCCTCATCATCTTCCACACAAAATATCATAAATTATTTCCCCGTCCTTTAGTACAATGCCCAGGATATGCGCAGATATCTTGGGCTGCTGATCTTATATTGCTGCTACCAATACAAACCGGGCACACGACCTAGTTTGTATTGCCTTCCAGCTTGCCTGTGATAACGAATACGACCCACTGGGCAATATTCACAGAATGGTCACTGATTCTCTCAAAATACTTTGTTACCATGAAGAGATCCAGCAGCTCATCCAGGTTCGGATTTTCTTTTCCGAAATCACCTGACAGTTTAATTTTAATTCTGTCGAAGAAACTGTCAACGATATCGTCATCCTCAATGACCTGTCTTGCAAGAGCTTCGTCTCTCTTAACAAAGGCATTGATGGAGTCGCTGAGCATCTTGCGGGCTGCAGTCGCCATCTCATCCAGATGAATATTCTTGACGCTTGCCGGGTTAATATTGTCCATAGAAACGATCTCTGCGATATCATCCGCGTTGTCGCCCACACGCTCAAGATCCGATACCATCTTCAGCACGGCAGAAATGACGCGGAGGTCGCTTGCCACCGGCTGCTGCTGCATCAGGAGCTTAAGGCACATGTTCTCGATCTCACGCTCTTTGTGATTGACCTGATCAACGATATCCAGCACATCCTTCTTGCGGTTCGTCTCCGGAGCAAGCAGATAATCCACTGCAGTCCCGATTGCTTCCTCACACAGCGCGCTCATAGAGATCATGTCTTTGTTTAACTGGTTTAATTCTTCCTCGAATACGTATCTCATCAACCAAACCTCCCTGTGATATATCTTTCTGTTCTCTGGTCTCTCGGTGAGGAGAACAGTCCATCGGTATCACCGTATTCTACCATATCTCCCAGGAGGAAGAAAGCAGTGTTATCAGAAATACGTACAGCCTGCTGCATATTATGGGTTACGATGACGATCGTGAAGTCCTTTTTCAGCTCTTCTGCAAGGTCCTCGATCTTGGAAGTAGAAATCGGGTCCAGTGCGCTGGTAGGCTCGTCCATCAGAAGCACTTCCGGCTCAACAGCCAGCGTTCTTGCGATGCAGAGCCTCTGCTGCTGCCCTCCGGACAGTCCCAGGGCGCTCTTATGGAGCCTGTCTTTCAGCTCGTCCCAGATCGCCGCCTGCTTCAGACTGCGCTCAACGATCTCATCCAGCTTCGCCCTGCTCTTGATCCCGTTAATCCGCGGGCCGTAGGCTACATTGTCATAAATAGATTTCGGGAAGGGATTCGGCTGCTGAAATACCATTCCCACCCTTTTTCTCAGTTCAATGGCATCGATGTCTTTGTAAATATCGACGCCGTCGAGGCAGATCTTTCCTTCTACGCGCGCTCCCTTGACAAGATCATTCATCCTGTTCAGCGTTTTCAGGAACGTCGATTTTCCGCATCCGGACGGCCCGATCAGAGCCGTGATCTTATGCTCCTCGATGTTCATGGTCACATTTTTCAGCGCCTGGAACTGACCGTAATACAGATCCAGGTCGTTGACTGTGATTTTCAGTTTATTTTCCATTACGCGTTTCCTTTTCTTATGCTGAGTAATGTATGCAGGTGCTTATTCACCAGAGTTTTTCTTATCGATTCTTCTTGTGAGCATTCTGGCGGTAAGACTGAAGATCAATGTGATCAATACCAGGATTCCCGCGCACACATTAGCGATTTCTGTCGCATTAGGATTGAGTGCTCCCTCAGTTCTCAGAACCCATAAGTGGAGAGACAGCGTCTCGCCGGAACGGAACGGATTCAGAGGACATGTTACAGATGACAGATTCCAGTTGCTCCAGTTAATGATCGTGCTCTGACCTGCTGTATAAAGCAGTGCGGCAGCTTCGCCGAATCCTCTTCCTGCCGCGAGAATGACGCCCGTAATGATACGGGACAGACATGCCGGAAGCAGTACAGAGGTAATTGCCTTCCAGTGGGTCGCGCCCAGAGCCATACTTCCCTGCTTGTAGCTGGGGGGCAGGCTGCGGATGGCATCCTCTGTCGTTGTGGTGATCGCCGGCAGACTCAGGATCGATACTGCCAGGGCGCCTGCGAACAGGTTCCACTGCATGCCGGTCATCAGGATGAATACCAGATATCCGAACAGGCCGACTACGATAGAAGGCAGGGACGACAGGGACTCGATACTGATTCGTATCGCCTTGGTGAGCTTATTGTCGCCGGCGTATTCCGCCAGATAGATACCAGCCCCGATACCAATCGGAACACTGATGATCAGTGACAGAACGACCAGATAAATCGTATTGAACAGCTGGTTTCCTACGCCCGTCTTATCGAATGCCAGATAGCTGACATTCAGATCCATAAGGCCTTTAATGATAATATACCCTGCAAGCAGGATCAGCAGTCCGAGGAAGAAGCCTCCGACGCAGTAGAGGAGTCCTGTCATGAATTTGTCTATCGACTTCGCCTTTCGGATCCCCTCTGGCGTATATGTTGAATTCATTTCGTATTTTCCCCCCGTTACTGCGCTCCTGTCTTCTTCTTATTGCGTGCAGAAATAAGATGAATCAGGACGATACATATAATGGAAATAATGAACAGCAGCAGACCCATGGTCCACAGAGCCATATTCTGTTCTCCGCCGTTTGCGGAGTTTCCCATATCTGACGCAATGGCTGCGGTCAGGTTGTTTGTCGGTGAGAGTATGCTCGTCGGGAAAGCCCGTGTTTTTCCGATAACCATGGCAACGGCCAGTGCTTCACCAAATGCTCTCGTCAGACCCAGAATGACTCCGGTCAGGATGCCCGGAAGGGCTGCGCGGAGTACAACGTGCCAGATCATCTGCCAGCGTGTCGTTCCCAGTCCGTAAGAAGCCTGTCTGTAACTGTCCGGTACGCTGCGGATCGCATCCGCTGATACAGTCGTTATTGTCGGGAAAATCATGATAGACAGAACGATACCGGCTGCCAGCACCGAATAACCACCCTGTTCTGCATGGAACACATCCCGGATCCAGGGAACCAGGAGCGTCAGGCCGATCCAGCCGTAAACTACAGAAGGTATTCCTACAAATATTTCGATAGCCGGCTGGAAGATCCGAGCACCGGCTTTAGGGGAAATTTCTGTAATGAATATCGCTGCAGCAATGCTGAACGGAACAGCGATCAGCAGGGCCAGTCCGCATGTGACCAGAGATCCTACGATATAGATCGCTGCTCCGACATGGCCCCCACCGACACCGACGGTGTCGCTGGGAGACCAGTTCGACGAGAACAGGAATTCTATGATAGAATGATGGTAGGTGGTGAAGGTTCCTGATCCTCTGACGATCAGGAAGACCGCTATCGTTATCATGAGAGCAATCATGAATATTCCGCAGATCGTTACGATCGACCGTCCGGCATATTCCCTTCTAAAATTCTTCATAGTTTAACCCCTTTCGAGACTTCAGCCGAGGATTACTCGTGGCTCTTAACCGCCTCATCAGTCATCTTAGAAGTTACACCATAGCCCATTCCTTCGAGCTTATCGGAGAAAGAGTCGCCAGTCATGTACTCGATGAATGCCTTTGCGTTTGCATTGTCCTCACCCTTTGTGTACATGTGCTCATATCCCCAAACCTTGTACTTACCGCTGTAAGTATTCTCAAGAGTCGGCTCAACACCGTCGATGGAAACAGCAGCTACGTCTTTGTTATCTACGAGGTAAGACAGTGCAACGTATCCGATGGCACCCTTGTTCTGCTGTACAGTCTGGAGCAGTGTACCGGAGTCATCTGTCTCAAGAGACTTGTTGGAAGACTCTTCTTTACCGTTCAGAGCCCACTGCTGGAACAGCGCTCTTGTTCCGGAAGAAGACGGACGGGTTACGAGCATGATCTTCTCATCCGGGCCGCCAACGTCTTTCCAGTTCGTTGTCTTTCCAGTGAAGATGTCGATCAGCTGATCTGTTGTCAGGTTGTCAACGCCCAGATCCTTGTTTACTACAGGAGCCATTGTGATGGTGCAGACCTTGTGGTCAACCAGATCCTTAGCAGCATCCTTGTCCAGCTTTTCCTCAGCGAATACGTCGGAGTTTCCGATATCTACAGCGCCGTCAGCTACCTGCTTCAGACCTTCGCCGGAACCGCCGCCGTTAACGGTGATCGCCAGATCAGGATTTTCTTTCATGTACTCATCCGCAGCGCTCTGTACCAGAGGCAGAAGAGCGGAAGAACCGGAAGCAGTCAGTGTTCCGGATGCAGCAGATGAAGATGCGCTTCCTGCAGCGCTGCTTCCGGAATCGCTAGAAGATCCGCAAGCTGTTACACCTACGACAGCCATCAGTCCAACCAGGACGATTGTCGCTGCCTTTAACATCTTTTTCTTAGTCATAGTCATCCTCCCGATGTACTAAAATTGAACTTTCTTCTTTCGTTTCACTCTTATCCATGGACAGTTTTAATATACCGTAAGATTGTAAGGGAACTAGAGGTTCGTTTTTAAAGTTTGTGTAAACTGGAAACAGGCTCAATTTTCAGTCTTTTCACCCATGCCTGCCGACTTTAAAAAGAAAAGGACCGCCTCATTATTAGAGACGGCCTCGTCATTTGCCTTACATAATTATGATTCAGTTCTGATAATTGATCTGCTGCCCTTTGATCAGATCATAAGTGATCACCTGATCGGCGTCCAGATTCTCCTTATGCATGTCAACAGCGGAGATCTGGCTGTTTTCGTAGGTCGTATAATAGTAGATCCCCTTATCCTGGTTGCAGCAGCTGGAATAAATGGTGATCTCGTAGGTATCCGGTTCCAGGCAGCAAAGCCCTCTCTGCTGCTCTACGCTCCCAAGGATATGGAAGAACTGGCTGACGCTGGCGGACTCCGACTCATCCGCCACGGAATTCATCCGGGTAAATGCCACTTTCACGAAACGGGACGCGGAGGACAGATCCCCGGGAAGTCCCATGCCGCCCATGCCCCTGCTATAAGCATCCAGTTCCAGCCCCGGCGCAAACCGGCATTCGCCCTGCTGGGCTGTCAGGTTCCTGTAGTCCGCAAGGTGGGTCATCTGCTTGTCAAATGTGGGATTATTCGTCATGACGCCGACCGGGTCATCATATATCTTCAGCCCCTCTGCCGTCTGCTCCACGACGATCTGGCTCTCCAGGTCGCTGACCAGCCAGTGCAGCGGGTTCGGCGGAAGCTCCGGGCTGAATGCCTCGTCCGTGATGTTCGCCTCGCTGAGCACCTTGCGCACATCGGCGATCGTAACGCAGCGGGAGAGCAGATAGGGAATGAACTCAAAGGACGCGATGTTTGTCTTCCCCTCTTCCGGTTTTCTGAACTGGCAGGTGCCCGGGAAATTCAGTCCCGCGATCCCCAGGCCTTTCTCATTCACCGCATCGTAATACAGTGGATAGCCTCCAACAACAAAGGCCATACCGATGATCCCCCAGTGGTCGCTGTCCTGTTCTCCGTTCCGGAATTGGAAAGGATAATGGCGGGGCGTGACCGCCACCTGCTCGTGATAGGAATATTCCAGATCCAGGTTCCGTCCGAAATAATGATCCCTGGTATGATACGCTGCTGCTGTGCACATGATAAGATCTCCTCTCTTACTGTTCGTCCTCTTCCGCAGGAGTATCTGATTCCTTCTCGCTGCCGGACTTCTTTTCTTTCTTATTTTTCTTTTCTTTCTTACCGTTCTTCGATTTCTTGTCCGCTTTTTTTGCTTTTTTCTTTTCTGTTCCCAGCTCCTGTTCCAGAGCCTCTTTAATCTCGCCGAACCGGGACAGCCGCTCTTCTGTCACCTCCGGATACTGTGGATCCATGTCCTTCAGCGTGTCCAGGATGATCTCGCTGACCACGTACCGCATATACCATTTATGGTCCGCCGGTACGACAAACCAGGGGCAGTGCTCCGTAGAGGTGTTATTGATGGCGTCCTGGAAAGCCTCCTGGTACTGGTCCCAGTACTTCCGCTCCTCATAGTCTGCGGCGGAGAACTTCCAGTGCTTCTCCGGTTCCTCGATCCTGTCAAGGAACCGTTTGGCCTGCTCCTCTTTAGACACATTAAGGAAGATCTTGACCGTCCTTACGTTGTTATGCCACAGATATTTCTCATAATTGCGGATGTCCTCATACCGATGTTCCATGATCTTCTCCGGATCGATCCGTCGGGCATTGGCCTGACTCTTCCACAGTTCTTTCACTTTATAAATCAGCACTTCCTCGTACTGAGACCGGTTAAATATGGCGATCTCACCCTTGGCAGGCACATTCCGCTCGATGCGCCACAGATAGTCGTGAGCCAGATCCTCAGAAGAAGGGCTCTTGAACGCTTCCTCATGGACGCCGTGGGGCGACAGGCACTGGAGCACCGCCCGGATCGTCCCGTCCTTTCCCGCCGCATCCATTGCCTGGAAAAGGAAAATGACTCCTTCCCTCTTATCCGCATAAAGCTTCTGCTGGAGCTGGTCGATCTCATCGTTGTTCTTCGCAAGAAGCGCTTCTGCTTCTTCCCTGTCCTCTACCAGTGACGTGTCATCGGTAGGCACTTTACTGATGTCAAATTTCTTCTTTCCGTCGTAACGGTAATGTTTAAACACCTTACTGCCTCCTGCATTTCCTCTGCACTTCGCTTCCGGCACGATCCGCCGGATAATTGTAAATATTTACTATTTATTATAGGATGCTCCCCTCTCCCTGTCAACATGTCCTCATTTAAAGAAAGACTTCCGCCTCTTTCGGTTCACGGCAGTATTTTTCCAAATACTGTACATGAGAGAGGAAGGCGGGGTCATCAAAATACTTCGCGCCCGCCGGGCAGCGGCTGATACAGGCGTGGCATTTAATGCAGATCCCGGTCACCTGCTCTGGATGCTCCCGATCTATAGATCCCATGGGACAGACGTCGGCACAGATGCCGCAGCCATTGCAGCGTTCCATATCCGTCTTCGGCTTCGCCTTAAGGAACTTAGCCGGCTGTCCGTCAATGCCTTTCGGAATATAATAGGGCGCCACCGGCTCGCCGCCCCGGATCACCGCAGGCTTCAGCATGTCCGCTCCCGATGCTCCCGCAATTTTTTTCGCAGCGTCTCTGCCAAATCGCTGTATTTCCTCCATGTCCATTTCGTTTGGTCTGCCAGGCGCGATCTTCCCGGAAAATACATGGGAGCATGGGAATGCTCCCGCTCCACAGGGAACAAAGCCCTGACCCGCAAGCTTCTGACTCAGCTCCGTCAGGGAACTGTCAAAATTCCTGTTTCCGAAGGTGACGATGGCGGCAGCCGGTGTATTGCTTCCTTTAAACAGCGTCTGCACAAAGGGCAGCACCTTATTGGGCACCCGCCCCGCATAGGTGGGCGTCCCGAATACCACCAGTTCATCGGGTCCGAACGACCATCCCTCCGGGTGCTTATCCCGCACCGCCGGCAGCGTAAAATCCACAGTACAGATCTGATCCCCGGTCAGCCCCAGTTCCGCCGCAGCTGCCTTCGCAGCGGACTCTGTTACCCGCTTCGTATGACCTGCGGCGCTGAAATAAACAGCGGTGATCTTCTTTATTTCCATTACCCTTCTCCTCTCCATACACAAAAGGCGTACAACTATACCAATCATAGTGTACACCTTTTATATGCCTATGGGTCAGTAAACATGGGAATACATGAGATGACCGCCGGTCATGAATCGCTGTCCAGCGCATCCATGATCATCTTCATGGTCTTATAGTTCGGCAGCTGTCCCACCTGGGTCACGTTCTCCTCTATGCCAACGCCGGGGAAAGCGGAGGAATCTTCCTTGCTGCCGGCTACCCCTGTGCGGAATCCGTGCTTCTCCCAGGCAAGCCTTTGTATCTTATCATCCTCCAGGGCATCAATCGCCTCAGAAGCTTTATCGTCCATGGCGATCCACACATGAGAAGACCACACAGTAGGTACCGGATACATCATGACGATGTCATCCTTTACCTGCTTCCAAGTATCCGGGTTCTCCGCGGAAAACTCCAGCAGCTGGTTCTCATATCCGACCACCAGGGGCCGGGAACCCATGCCCATCTTAAGGAATTCACTGAAGATGTCCGCAGAGGAAGAATCCATGTACCCGGATTTCTGGAAGATCTTCTTTATTTCTCCAAGATGTGGGCCGATATTCGATTCGTCCGCGACGCCGCCAGCCAGGGTGTTTGCCAGGAGGCCGGCGAACATGTTTCCGGAATTCGATTTGGTAGGATCCGTGGAATAAACCGTAACATTGCCGTAGAGCTGGGGCAGTCCCAGGGATGACCAGGATCTGCCTTTGACCACAAGATCCATCAGTTTCGCCAGGTCCACCGTATAAACGCCGTCCTTCTGTTTCGCGATCTTCTCATTGATCAGCGCCTTTGCCACCGGCTTTCGCGTATAGATCACGATGGGCGTGTTGAAAATCGTTTCGCTGCGGACCGGTTTGCCGACTTCTGATTTATATAACTCCAGAGCCGTCTGGCTGGATGGCCAGAGGTAGTCCCTTCCCTCTTTATCCGCCCTGACCATATCCAGAGAGCCGGCCTTGGAGTAGCCGATGGTCAGGTGATAATCCTTCTGCAGGATATCCTGCACTTCACCATCCTCCAGGAATCCTACCTTCTCTCCTCCCGCATATCCCGTGAGCACCAGCGTCTGGTTCGACCGGGTAAATACGGTAAATCCAACGGATATGGCGATCACCGCTATAACAACGATCAGTCCCGCAATTTTCGTCTTCATGCGTCTCCCTCTCTCTGCAGCATTTCCTTAAGAACCGTTATTTCTGTTTCAATTTCCATCCGGTCGCCTTCCAGAAGACGGTTATACTGTTTATCAAAGGCCTGGTTCAGCAGCTGCAGCGCCTCTTCTGTCTGCGCCTCTAACTCGCCGGAAGAAGAGCCTCCATTGCCTCCATGCTGCAGCTCCACATACTTTTTAACCATGCGCTCCGCCGTATCAAGATAATAGTCAGCAAAACGATGGGCGCCGGAGATCAGCTCCGGGTGCTCCGTGAGATAGTCAAAGATCTTCTGTCCTGTCACCGTCAGTTCTTCCGCTGAATGAGCCGCTGCTTCAGAGGGCATCTGCGGGATCATCCGTTTTATGGACCGGATATCCTGACTGGCCTGCTCCATCAGCTTCAGCGAATCCTCTCCGCCTTTTACCTTATCCGCATCTACACGGCCGATCCTGTTTCTGGGCTTAAGCAGAAAATACATGCCGAAGTACAGCGCAACCGCAAGAGCGGCCGCGGGGACCGGCGGGATCAGCACCTCCCAGTACAGCAGGAAAAACAGGATCAGCGCTGCTGCAGCAGCCGCAATCGTTCTCAGGATTTCTTTCATCTTCCTCAATTGTATCCACGCACCTTTCGGAAAGCGCCGGTCAGATCCTCCCTGCCGTCAAAAACCCTGGCATTGGTCAGCTTCGCCAGTTCATCGAGCTGGGAAGAGTCCGCGTCGCCGTACATGATGGAGAAGACGGGGATATCCTTTCCTTCTGCCCTGTACATTTCTTTAAATTGTTCATAGTAATCATTGGACATGCCATCCGTCATGACAATGATCGCCGGCGTATACTGACTGAGATCATATTTCCGCAGCTGTTTCAGCCCTTCCTCCATGGCAGCATACATGTCGGTGCCGCCGTCCGGCGAGATCCCAGTGACTTTATCATAGAGTCCGTCCATATCCGACCCGTTTCCCTTCGCCTGATATACATCCATGACTTTTTCATTGAAGGGGATCAGTATGGTCACATCGTCCGAGGATGCCTGCAGGTAATTCTTCTTCGCCTTCTCCTGGATCAGCAGCTGCTCCATGGCAGCCCGCAGCTGTTTATTTCCGTCTCCGGTCATGCTCCCGGAATAATCCAGGCAGTACACTGTCAGCGAAGGTTTGCGCAGCTCCGTCTGGTACATAGTCAGGCACTGCTTCAGCACGCTGCCTTCCGGCATCTTAAAGGGAGAGAGCACCCGGTCCGGCTGCAGTCCCCATTCCTTCTTGAACACGGACTTATTTTCTTTATTGATTCCCGTATATCCCGTTCTGCGCCCGGTCTTCTGGATCTCATTCTGAACATCGGATGAGAGCAGGTATTTCTGCAGCTCCAGGAACATTTTTTCCGCATCCGAATCGCCCTGGTCCACATAGCCCAGGGGCGAGTCGGCGATGCTCAGTCCGTCATAGGGATAAACGACATAGAGGGGATCCTTTCCCTTCTTTTTCAGTTCTTTATTGGCGGCGATCATCAGGCATTCGTAGTTGACCATGGCATCGTAGTCGCCCTGTACGAACATATCCTTCAGCCACTCCGAGCTTCCGGAGGACCGGTCGATCCCGGACAGGAGTTCAGCCAGCTTCGTCTTCAGTTCTTTGTCCTTCAGCGTCTCCGCTGTGATCACGTCAGAACCGCTCCAGGCATGGATAAACCCAAGATAAGCGCTGGCTCCGGAATTGGACTGGGTCGCGCTGGTCATGCAGAACTTCAGTTTCTTATCCATAATGGCGCCCAGAATATCCGTCATGGAAACTTCTTTATTGGTAAACCCAAGCTTCTCCGCCAGTGGCTTTCGGATGCCGAAGACCACCGGGTTCATGGATATGGATTCCGCGTGCTTGACCCTGTGCTGCGTATCGCCGGCATTCATCCATATGCTGCTTGCCGGCCACACCGCGTCGTAGCCGAAATCCTTCTTCTGCAGTTCCCTCATGATATCCAGGGAGCCCTCGTATGTCATGACGATCTTTATGTGGTTCTTCTCCGCATAGGTTTTCAGTATGGGCTCCAGCTCCTTGTTCTCAGAGCCGGATAAAATGCGGATCGTCTTGCTTCCTGATCCCAGAGCATTGCCCTTTTCTGCGGAACCTTGGCTTTCACTGCTCCCGGAGTCACCGCATCCTGTCAGAGCAAGACACAGAACAAGAAGGCACGCCAGCAAAAAGCAAACGCCTCTCCTGCTCCTTCCCTGTGTATGATAACCCTTCATAACGCCTCCCTGCCTCAGCTTCTCGAACAATATTTATTCATAAATATCTTAACATAGGCAGGGGGCGCCTTTCGTAAGGCCTTTGTAAACTCCAGTTATAATTCACGTACAGGAACAAAGCCCTGACCGGCCTTTGTTCCGCACATAAAAAAGAGCGCCGCTGCCGGCGCCCATAAGAATTCAATACGTATCGCCTCTTCAGTTCCTGTTCATCACCATCATCAGCAGGTCAAGCACCCCGTCGACCAGCAGGGTAATCCCCGTCAGCACGATGATCAGGTTCGCCAGGATGTCCGGACGCAGCAGTACGCAGACGCCCAGCACGATCACAATGAGAGAAATAAGGATAAACCAGCCGGAACCGGTAATACTCGCCTTCTTCAGCGTGACCGCGTTGACGAAGTCCGAAATGCCGCTGACGATCAGGATCAGCCCCATGACGATCGGGAAGAAATTGACGATCGCGCTGGGATTGACCACGAAAAACAGACCCACGATGGCGAGGACGATCCCCATTGTGATCAGGGACGTGTGCCTGTTCTCCCCTTTTGCTATAAGATAGCGGATGATATAAACTGCCGCCGCTGCCAGCAGGATCCATCCGAAGATCCGCACCAGCGCATCCACCGCCGCCGACTTCATAACGATCAGCACGGCGCCGAATACGATCCCGGCAATAGCGATAATGACTTTGTTTCGGATCAGGCGGCTGATGCCGTCGCTGACACTGTTCTGCATGTTCATAACTAAACTCCTCCCTGTATCTTTTCATTTACTTTATCCTTCTAAGGAGGCACACTGCCTCCGCTCTGCCTGTCCATGGGAACATGTCCACCGGCGTCACTTCCTCCAGTTTCCAGTCCCTGCCGGCAAGATACTTCACGTCCCGCGCAAGGGTCGCCGGGTTGCATGATACGTATACAATCCGTTCCGGCTGCGCCTTAGCTACCGCATCAAGCATTTTCTCCTCACACCCTGCCCGGGGCGGATCCAGCACTGCAACATCCGCAGAAGTGATTCTGAGACCTTCCTCCAGATCAGATTCCGGATCCATCATCTGCTCCAGCATATCCTCCGCCTTTCCGCAGATGTATCTCGCATTGACAATATGATTAAGTACCGCATTCCGGTTAGCGTCCAGCACCGCCTCCCGGACAGACTCTATGCCCAGCATGCGGACGGATCCCGCTGCTTCCGGATCCCGTTCTGCCAGCTCATGAATGAGCCAGAGGCCAATAGTCCCGGCGCCGCAGTAAAGATCCAGCACCGTTTCTCCGCCCTTAAGATCAGCATACTCCGCTGCCTTATTGTACAAAGCCTCCATCTGCCGGGGATTCACCTGATAGAAGGACATGGGAGAGATCTCATATTTCATTCCGCCGATCTCTTCGTGAATAACAGGGCTGCCTGCCAGCACATAGGACTTGTCTCCGTAGATTCGGTCGGTCTTGCCTTTGTTTATGTTTATCACCACGCTGGACAGCACGTATCGCGGTTCTCCATTCTCATCATATTCACAGTCCGCTATTGCATCGTCCAGCATCATGCACAGCTTATCTCCGTTGGGGATGCCCTTTCCGTTGATGACGAGGATGACCATCACCTCGCCGGTTCCAAAGGCGGTCCGGACCGTCATGTGGCGGAACAGACCTTTATCCCAGCGGGAATCATAGCCTGTGATATGATCCTCCTTCATGAACGCCCGCAGCGCTTCAGCCGCTGCCATAGCGGGCGCCGCCTGGAGCCGGCAGGTACTGCAGTCCACCACATTATGGGACCGTGCCCTGTAGAATCCGACCCGGGGTTCCCCTGCGGGAATGATGACACCGCCCTTTTTCGGCACGATGCCGCCCGTAGAAACGGGCATGACGGCTTTGTTCCTGTAAGCGCAAGATTCCGCAGCAGCCAGCGCCGGACGCACTGCGGGATCTTCCACGCCCCCCAGGCGTTCCAGCGCATCCCTGACGTGGCGCTCCTTCAGCGAAAGCTGTGCCTCATAGTTCATGGCGCTGTAGGGACAGCCTCCGCATTCCCCGTTATAGATGCAGAACCCTTCTCTTCTGTCTTCCGACGGCCGATCAATGTGGACGAGCTTACCGAACGCATACCGTTTTTTCACTTTCGTCAGCTCCGCTGTCACATGATCGCCGGGAATGGCGCCCATGACGAATACCGCCATGCCTTCTTCTGTTCTGCCGATGCCCTGGCCCCGGTCACTCATATCATCGATGATCAGTTTTACAAGCTGTCCCATAAACGTTCTCCTCTTTGCTTTCTGTATTATTTATTAACTTTATCATACTCTCGCCCCACGTCAAGAGCAGACATCTGCTGATTTACAGCGTGAAAATCCAGGTGTATAATGTGCCGGGAAAGGAAGACATAATGTTTAAATTCACTAAAAGGAGCATCGCAGCCGGTCTCATACCCGCCGGTCTCCTGATTCTCTTCATTGCTTACAACTACAGCAGTTTCCAGCGCGGTGATCACAGCACGCTGACTATGGGCGCCGCTCTGACAGCCTCTGCCCTGATTTTCCCGGTATGCAGCTTCCGGGCTGAGCCGGTCCGGGACCGGTCATGGTACCGCTTCCTTACCCTGGCATTCTTTTTCCTCACGCCCCTGATCTCTGTGATCTGCGTTGAGCGCCTCAACGGGAACTTTATCACCAGCCTTGATCCGGAGGATATGATTCTGGATAATTATGCCGTCTGTCTGGCATTCTACGCTCTCCTTTATTTTTTCAGCGGGAGCATCCGCATATCCGTCATGGTCTGCAGTCCGGTTTTCCTGATCTTCGGCACTGCGAACATGTTCGTTAAGGAATTTAAGGGTTCTCCTCTCGTTCCCATGGATGTGGGGAGCATCGCCACTGCAGCCAGCGTCGCCGATAATTTTCATTATACTGCCGGTTATGAGATCGCATTCAGTCTTGCGCTGACACTGCTAGTCTTTTTCGCTGCGAGCCGCATCGCCCCGCCCTGGTACCGCCGCCGCCATACCCGGCTGGCGCTGCGGGTCACAGGTCTCTTGTATGTTCTGGTCCTGACTGTCCTGTTTTACGGAACAACTTTCCTCGTGGACATGGGATACCGGCCTGACTTCTTCAATCAGAAACGGGGGTATGAGGCAAAGGGCGCCGTCCTGGAGTTCATGCTGAACACCCGTTACATGCGGGTCAGCAAACCTTCTGGCTACGACGCGGATCATGTCTCAACGGAAGCATCGTCTCTGACATCGTCCTCTGAAACGCCCAGCATCCTGCAGACAGCCGCTGCCGGCCAGCCCGGCGCAGCTGCTGGCGGCGCCGGGGGATCATCGGTGAAGAATCCGAACATCATCGTTGTCATGGACGAAGCCTTCTCCGACCTTCGGGTCCTGGGCGATATAAAGACAAAGAAGCCCATGATGCCTTTTATAGACAGTTTAAAAGAAAATACGATCATCGGCAACATGTATGTATCCGTTGTCGGGACAGGAACCAGCAACACAGAATATGAATTCCTCACGGGAAACAGCATGGCTTTTCTGCCCGCGGGCAGCAACGCTTACCAGCTTTATGTAAAAGATCAGCAGCCCGGACTGGTCTCTACCCTGGAAGCTCAGGGATACGACGCCATAGCCATGCATCCCTACTTCCGCTCCAACTGGAACCGGCCTGCCGTCTACCGTAACATGGGATTTCAGCGCTATCTGGCCATGGAGCAGCTGTTCGGAAAAGATCTGGTCAGCCGCTACCGTTCCAACATGACCCGGGAGACACTGCGGCAGGAACTGGCGGAGAAATATCCCGGGGAGGACGATATTCTCCTCCGTTCCTACGTTTCCGACGCCTATGACTTCCGCAGGGTGGAACAGCTCTACCAGAAGAGAGACAAAGCCAAGCCGTGGTTTTGTTTTAACGTGACCATGCAGAACCATTCCCCCTACGACATGTTCAGCAGCGATGTTCTGGGCGAAAACTCCATTACAAGGCCAGAGGATTACTATTCTCTCGCCGACACCTATGTGTCCCTGGTCCGCCGCACCGATGATGCGCTGCGCCAGCTCGTACAGTACTTTCAGCATGCGAAGGAGCCTACGGTCATCCTGTTCTTCGGCGATCATCAGCCTGCTCTGGAAAACGGGCTTTATGAAGATGTCATGGGCAAGCCCCTGAATGACCTTACGGATGCAGAGAACCAGAAGCGGTATATCACCCGCTTCGTCCTGTGGGCGAACTACGACATACCGGAAGGATACATTGATAAGATCAGCGCAAATTACATGTCCACGCTGCTGCTCCAGACAGCAGGCCTGGAGATGCCGGAATACAATCGCTGCCTGGCAAACCTGTACTGCCAGCTGCCCGTGGTTTCCGCTCAGGGTGTGATCGACAGCACCGATCAGTTCCATCTTGCCGATGACCTGGAAGCAGAGAAAGACAGCGCCCTGGCCCAGTCTCTTTTGAATTATCACCGGCTGTCCTATAACAATGTGATCGATACCGGTCACCGGACAGACCGCCTGTTTTATCTGGGTAAAAAGTAGGTACAGAGTCGCTTGATTGTCTACCATGCACGTGAATTCGCTCATGGGTAGACAACCGTACGCTGCTAACCAGACTCGGGTAGACACAGATCGGCATATTGGTCTACCATGGCCGCGAAATAACGTACGGGTAGATAACCATCCGCCACTGGACGGGCAAAGGTAGATTTAGAACAGCGAAATTACTCTACCCTGACCGCGAAATCACGCATGGGTAGATAACCATGCGCTGCAGATCGAGCAAGGGTAGACTCAAAACACTGAAATGCTCTACCCTAGCCGTGAAATCACGCGTGGGTAGATAACCATGCGCTGCAGATCGGGCAAGGGTAGAGTAAAAGTGACGATATACTCTACCCTGCCCGCGAAACCGCACGTGGGTAGATAACCATCCGCCGCAGGACGGGTAAGGGTAGACTAAAAGTGGCGAATTACTCTACCCTGCCCGTGAAATCGCACTCGGGTAGATAACCATCTGCTTCAGGACGAGCAAGGGTAGAGTAAAAGTGACGATATACTCTACCCTGCCCGCGAAACCGCACGTGGGTAGATAACCATACGCTGCAGGACGGGCAAGGGTAGAGTACGACGACAAAAAATAGCGGGCGCCCCGGAAGGTGATTTCTACCCTCCGGGGCGCCCCGTTTCGGTGTTAAATTCAGGAATTATTATGACCTTATATATGCCTGTTCAGGCAGACTCTCATCCGATCTGTGCCTATTTAGGTGATACTTCATCCATCTTGTAGATGAACGTTACCTTGTCATAGGTGCCATGGCCGAATCCCTTGTAGGACTTAGCTGCATCGTCCAGATCGTCCAGGCGGTCCAGAGCCTTCTGGATGTCATCGGTGCTCATGTCGCCCAGGGAATCATCCAGTTTGTCAAATGCTTTGTTTACTTCCTTGTCCATCTTATTGGCGCCCTTGTCAAAGGCCTTCACGCCGCTGTTCAGCTTCTTCGTTCCCTTAGTGAATGTAACGAGTCCGTTATTCAGCTGCATGGCGCCGTTGTTCAGTTTATTGGCCCCTGCAGCAAGCTGCGCACTGCCGCCCTGAAGTGCGGTCATGCCGTCAGATACCTGTTTGGCTCCATTTGCCAGCTGCTCCGCGCTGCTTCCCAGCTTCTTGGCTCCGCTGCTGAGAGAAGATGCTCCCTGGCTTACCTGCTGCGCACCGGAATTCAGCGCTGCGATGCTGTTTGAAAGACCCGGATTCTTGGCAGTGCCGTCCCCGGTCACACTGTCATTCAGCTTGGATGTTCCGTCGGCAACTGCCTTTGCCCCGTCGCTGAGTGCCTTCAGCTGGGCTGCCTGCTGTTCAGCACTGGCGCCGGAAGAGCTTCCGGCTGCCTTGTCCACGGCGTCCTTTGTCTGTGTCAGAGCGGATTCCTCACCCTTCGCCTCAGAGAGGGCAACAAGCTGTTTCATGTATTCTTCTGCCTTAGCGCTGTCCCCCGTTGCCGCAGCCTTGGCATAAGCCTCGGACAGTGCCTTGACTTTTGCATCGAAGTTTTCTGTCTGGGACTGGAGCTGGGTGATCTGGTCGCCCAGACTGGAAACCGCAGCGATCAGCTGGTCTACACCTGCGCTTACACTGGCTGCGCCCTGAGCCAGCTGTTTAGTCTGGCTGGGCAGATTCTTGGTGGCCTCGTTCAGCTGGTTCGTTCCGTCAGAGACCTGCTTGGCTCCGCTTGCCAGCTTGTCTGCACCCTGCACCAGTCCGCTGTCAGACTTGGCGTTGACTGCGTCAGCCAGAGCCTTGTTTCCGTCAGAAACCTGCTTGGCTCCGCTTGCCAGCTTGTTGACAGCGCCGCCATTCAGGGTACCGCTGAGTTTATCCGCTCCGTCAGCCAGCTCCTTACTGCCGGACGTAAGCTTATTGGATCCGGAAACCAACTTATTGGACCCATTGACAAGTTTGGCGGATCCGGAAGCCAGCTCATCTGCTCCGTCTGCCAGCTTGCCCAGCCCGTCCTTCAGGTCGTCCATGCCGTCGGAGAGCTCATCCAGCTTATCCTTGATATCGTCCAGGTCTTCTGTATCACCCAGATCTGCATCCGCAATGATATCGGAGGAGATCACAGTGTAGATCTCCTGCACGTCATACTTGGTGGTATCGCACTCGATGTGGACGCTTTCCGGAATATCGATATCGTCAGAATCCAGATCCAGGCTGTCTGTCATGCCGGGAAGTGCGTATCCCATGACCACGCTGCGGGATCCGTCGTCCATCACCTTGCCGTTATCTACGGTAACGTGGGAGAAATCATCTCCGTCGAATATCACGCCTGTAACGACGGCAAAGGGTACGTAAACCCTGCTGTTGTATTTGATATTATTCTTATAGGTGATGTTAATATCTACGTGACCGCTCTTTCCTGCCAGTTTGGAGGGCTGAATGGTTTCTCCATCCAGCTTGTACGTTACCTTCATGGTGACGGGCAGCGTATAATCATCGTATCCGTGATAATGGAGCTTGTCGTTTTCACTGACGATGCGCTGATAAGGCGTACCGTTTGCCTTTGTGAGAACATAGACCGTCTCCTTATCGTCATTATCATCTTTATCCTTGCTGCTCGAAGAACTGCTCTTCGCATTAGTGGACTTAGCGGAGGAGGAAGAAGATCCTCCCTGATCCGCTTCCGCGAATACGGAAATGCTCAGGCTGAAGAGGCAGACGACCGCAATGATCAGTGTGACCACCAGGGCCTTTCTTCCCTTACTTGCTTTCCTAAATGCTTTCATGCTGTAACCTTCCCTTCTTTATTGACTATTTAGCAGCCAGTTTCTTCTGTTCCCGTTCTTTCCTGTATATTTCTCTCATTCCTCTCGTGGTCCTGCAGATCAGCGGATCCAGCGCCATGAGCAGGGACGGGAGTATGAATATTACGGTCAGCATACTGATCACAGCGCCTCTTGCCATGAGCAGGCACATGTCACTGATGATCTCGATATTAGAATACATACCGACGCCGAATGTACCTGCAAAGAACCCGGTAGCACTTGTCAGGATAGAGGGGATCGACGTCTCCGACGCGATGGTGACCGCGTCGCGCTTGCCCTTTCCTGACATTCGCTCTGTCTTGTACCGGGTAGATGTCAGGATCGCGTAGTCAACTGTGGATCCCAGCTGGATGGTGCTGACGCAGACAGGGATCAGGAACAAAAGCTCCTTTCCCGTAAATCCGGAGATGCCCAGGTTCAGGAATACGGCGAACTCTATGGCAAGTACCAGGATAAACGGAAGCGATATGGACCGCAGTACCAGCAGGATGATCACGAATACCGCCGCGATGGATATGATGTTTACCCGATTGAAGTCCGTAGACGTCATCTGGATCAGATCCTTGGTAGCCGGCGCTTCGCCGATGACGGTAGCCGTCTTGTCATACTTATGAACGATGGCGTTCATCTCATCGATCTGTTTATTGCATCGTTCCTCTGATGGTTTATATGCCGAGTTTACGATGATGAGCTGATGCCCCTTGGCTACCAGTGCATCGGTAAGCTCGTTGGGCAGCGCCGACTTGGGAATGGCGGTCCCGGTAAAGGCGTCCAGCCCCAGTACACTTGTTATGCCCTTCACATCTTCCAGTTCCCTCGACATGGCCGATCCGTCCTTATTGGATAGATCCGCGTCAGCGATGATCATCATCGTCGTGTTGATGCCGAAATCATCCTTCAGTTTATCCTGCGCCGTCCGGAACTGAACGGCACTCTTATCGAGTCTGCTGCTGTTTCCGAGAGCCTGGGTGAAATCATAGACGGTATTATCCATATTATACCCGATCACTGCGGGTACAAGCAGTACGCAGAGAATACCGATATACAGCCCGTATTTGGCTGTCAGTCCGCGGGCAAGCTTGTGAGCGTCCGGCAGCAGAGAACGGTGTCTCGTCTTCTCCAGGGGCTTCTTGAAAAGCAGCATGATAGTAGGCAGAACAGTAACGCTGCAGATCACGCCGCAGAGTACACCCTTAGCCATGCAGATTCCCAGGTCTTTACCCATGGTATATGTCATGAAGCAGAGGGCCAGGAATCCTGCCATGGTGGTTGCTGAACTTCCGACAACAGAAGCCAGCGTCGCGTTGATGGCATCCGCCATTGCCTCCTTGTGATCTTTTCCCTTATCCAGATGCTCCTCATAACTGTGCCACAGGAATATCGAGTAGTCCATGGTAACGCCCAGCTGGAGGACGGCGGAAATCGCCTTTGTAACAAAGGATATCTCGCCCATGAAGTAATTGGTTCCCATGTTATACAGAATGGCAACGCCGATGCTCTGCAGGAACAGGATCGGCGCCAGATAGGAATCAACCAGCAGCATCATCGCAAGCAGCGACAGTATGACGGCGATCATTACATACTTGCCTTCCTCTGCGTTTGTCAGGTTCTTCAGATCCACGACCATGGCGGTCATTCCGGAAATGAAGCATTCCTTGGTGCTTACCTTCCGCATCTTGGACACCGCGTTGAGGGACCCCTCATCGGACGTCTGGGTATCGAAGAATATGCAGATCATGGCGGAATCATCCTTGCCCATATTATCCTGCACCTTCTTCGGATACATCTCCCTGGGAATATCCGGGTTGAGCACATCCTGGAGATTGATCACGTCGGCGACGTGGTCGATCTTCTTATACTCATTGGCCATGTGCTTGACCTGGTCTTTATCCATATTTTCTGTGACGACGATGGCGAATCCTCCCTTGCCAAAATCATCACGCAGCAGATCCTGACCTTTCATCGTCTCTATATTCCCGGGCAGGTAGGTCAGCATGTCATAATTGATCCTGGTGGCATAATAACCCATGACCGATGGAATAAGAAGAAGCAACGCGATGATCAGGACTGCATGTCGGTACTTGACAATCTTACCTCCAAATCCCATGAACTAGCTCCTCTCGGTGATAACTTTCCATACATTACACTATTTTCTACACTGCATGGTATCACTAAACTGACCATCAGTCAATATTTTAGATCGATCTTTCTTTTATACACATTCGATTATTTGTATAAATCTTGTAATTTCAACTGTTTGGCGTGGCGAACAATTGACGAAATAATATTGACTGACGGTCATTTCGATGTTACAATTCAAATTATGATACAGTAAATTGCCGAAGGGTGGGGCGCTAAAGTCATGACAGTAAGTGAACAGAAAAAAATACAGAAAAGAAACGCACTGCTGAACAGCGCCTATGAACTGTTCACTACCATCGGATTTCACAAGACGACCATTGGGGCCATTGCCCGCAAGGCAGGCGTCGCTAAGGGAACGTTTTATCTTTATTTCAAAGATAAAGAAGAGATCCGAAACGCACTGATCGTCCACAAGTCCAGCCACCTGCTCCACGCCGCTCTGAACGCCCTGGACCGGGAACTTGACCAGCGGAGTACACCCATGCCTCCGGAGGATAAGCTGGTCTTCATCGCCGATTATCTGATCACGTTCCTTTCTCAGGACGTCGCTCTGCTCCGCTTTATATCCAAGAATCTGACCTGGGGCTTGTTCATGAACTCCGGTCAGTACGCCGGCGAGGCCTCTGATGTCATCGACTTTCGTGCCTTTGCCACCCATGCTCTTCAGGCAGACGGCGTGGAAGTGTCCCGGCGCATGGAGCTTACGATATTCACGATCATAGAGATGACCAGCTCTGCATGCTACAGCATCATCCTGGAGGGCAATCCTGTCACACTGACGGAATACAAGCCCTTCCTGTACAGCTGTATCCGGCTGCTCTTCCGAAACGCCGCCGCACCCATCAGTTCCCCCGCACCTCTGGTCGGCTGATCACCGGGCGCTTTATCATTGTCTGCTGCAGACAGTCCATTCCTGATTTATTGGACTGTCTGTTTTTATTTTTAACTTTTTCAACATTGCGAATATTTATTCCTGCCCGGTTCTCCCTTGAACTCATTCATAAGGAGTGCTTATAATGGTTATTAGAAAACAAGCCAGCATGGCTTTGTTTGTTGAGAGAAACAAAAAGAGAATTGCGAAAGGAGAATCACATTTTGGAAAAGAAGCCTTTTGTACATCCTTACATGCCAAACAGCGCACCGGAGATCAAGGAAGAGATGCTGAAAGAGATCGGTGTGTCCAGCATTGAGGAGATTTACAGGAGCCAGATCCCGGAGGATCTGCTTTACAAAGAGCGTCTCCATCTGCCGGAGCCCATTCAGAGTGAGTATGAGCTGAAGAAACACGTCATGGGGATACTGAACCAGAATAAAACATCAGAGGAGTATTCCAGCTTCCTGGGCGCCGGCTGCTACCGGCATCAGGTCCCGGCGGTATGCGATGAGATCAATTCCCGGGGCGAATTCCTCACGGGCTACTGCGGCGATACCTATTCTGACCACGGGAAGATGCAGGCGTTTTTCGAGTATGCCAGCATGACGGCGGAGCTGCTTGACATGGACGAAGTCAGCTACACAAGCTATGACGGCGGCCAGGCGGTCCTCTCCTCTCTGCGCACAGCCCTTCGGTATAAGGAAGCAGCCGGGACGCCGAAGGATTCCGTTCTTGTTCCTTCCACCATGAATCCGGAAATTTACTCTATGGCCCAGAGCTACATCCGCAATGTGGCGAAGGTGATAAAAGTCAAGGCAGATCCTAAATCCGGCCGCATGGACCTGGCGGACCTGGAGCAGAAGCTCTGTACAGAGAATGCCGCTGCGGTGTTCTATGAAAACCCCTCATATCTCGGATTTTTCGAGACCCAGGCCCGGGAAATCGCAGACCTGGCCCACGCCCACGACGCGCTGTGCGTCGCCATGCCTGATGCGGCATCCCTTGGTATCATCGAAAGCCCCGCCAATATGGGTGCGGACATCTGCTGCGGCGACATCCAGCCTCTGGGCATGCACATGCAGTTCGGCGGCGGTCAGGCAGGCTTTATGGCCTGTCAGCAGGATATAGAGATGCTGAAGCAGTTCCCCACATATATGTACGGGATCTGCCGCACAGAAAAGGACGGCACCTACGGCTGGGGACGTGCCCAGAACTACCGGTGCTCCCACGGGAGCCGTGAGAAGGCCAGAGAGTACTTCGGCACAGAGACCGGACTCTGGGGCATCACTGCCGGCGTTTATCTCGCAAGCATGGGACCCCGGGGCATGTACGAGCTTGGAGAGAACATCCTGCGGATCACGAAATACGCAGAGCAGAAACTGTCCGGGATTCCGGGAATTCGCGTTAACCTGCTGGGCGGACAGAACTTCCAGGAATTTCTCATAAACTTCGATGACTGCGGAAAGACCGTTTCAGAAATCAACGCAGAGCTCCTCCAGAAGAAGATCTTCGGGGGCAAAGACATCAGCGCCGAATTTCCGGAATACGGCCAGAGCGCGCTGTACTGCTTCTCTGAGCTGACAACAGAAGAAGAAATAATAAACCTCAGAGACGCTCTTGCAGAGGCTGCAGCGAAGGAGGTGCGATAATGGGATATATTAAGAAAAACCGCGATTTCCACGAAGCACGCTGGGATGAACCCATCATCATGGAACTGGGCGCACCGGGACAGCGAGGCGTTCTGCTTCCCGCCGTCTCCGACACAATAAAAGAATCCACCGGCAGCGTCGACGACCTCATCCCCGCCGGGATGAAGCGCCGCCAGGCGCCGAAGCTCCCGGAGCTTTCCCAGATGCAGGTGCTGCGCCATTACATGCGTCTCTCCCAGGAAACCATCGGGACGGATATAAACATCGACATCGGCCTGGGCACCTGTACCATGAAGTACAGCCCCAAGATCCACGAGCAGTTCGTCCGCTCAGAAAAGTTTACGGAAGTCCATCCGGACCAGGATGAGAGCACGGTACAGGGACTCCTCGAGATCATGTACCGGGATCAGGAATATGTCAAGGCCATCTCGGGCATGGACAAGGTCAGCCTCCAGTCCGGCGGCGGTTCCCAGGCTATATTCGCCAATGTTGAGACCATCCGCGCCTATCACGAGTCAAGGGGCGAGGGCGAACAGCGCAATGAGATCATCACGACGATCCTTTCCCACCCGGCGAACCCCGGCGCTGCTGCCACCCTGGGCTACAAAGTCATAACACTCTATCCCGGAGAAGACGGCCTGCCGGATCTGGACGCTCTGAAGGCGGCAGTATCCGAGCATACCGCCGCACTGATGATCACAAACCCGGAGGATACCGGCATCTACAATCGGAAGATCCGAGAGTTTGTGAATGTGGTCCACGAGGCAGGGGGCCTGTGCTGCTACGACCAGGCCAATCAGAACGGACTGTTCGGTCTGACAAGGGCCAGAGACGCGGGATTCGACATGTGCCATTACAATCTGCACAAGTCCTTCTCCTCACCCCATGGCTGTCAGGGACCAGCCGCCGGCGCCCAGTGCGTCTGTGAGAAACTGGCGCCCTTCCTCCCGGTTCCCGTCGTGGAATATGATAAGGAAGCGGACCGCTATTACCTGGATTACAGCAGACCGGAAAGTGTGGGGAAAGTCCACAGATACTACGGCGTACCTTCTGTGCTGATCCGGGCCTATGCCTATGTCCGGACCCTGGGGCCCGACGGCATCCGCTCCGTGGCAGAGCTTTCGATCCTGAATAACAATTACATGCTGAAGAAGCTCCTGACCATCCCGGGACTTTCCATGCCTCTGGCGGAGGGACAGTTCCGCATGGAGCAGGCCCGTCTCAGCTGGGAGAAGCTTACGGAAGATACGGGTGTGACCACGGACGACATCTGCAGGCGGATCGTGGACTATGGATTCCAGGATTACTTCGCAAGCCACATGCCCCGGCTGATCCCCGAGCCCTTCACGCCGGAACCGGTGGAGACCTATTCTAAGGATGATATCGACGAGTTTGTAGAAGCTTTCCGTTCTATTGCGAAGGAAGCCTACGATAATCCGGAGATCGTGAAGACGGCTCCCCATAATGCCGCACTCAGCGTCCAGATTGATGGTGACGGTCTGGATGACTGGAATAAGTTTGCTGCCACATGGCGGGCATATAAGAAGTATGTAGAAAGTAAATAATACTGCTTATGCCGCGGCGGGCCGAAGGCCCGCCGATGCGGCCGGTCAGGGCTTTGTTCCCCGGGCCGCAGACCGTTATCGTTATCGTTTAAGGTTAAGTTATTTCTCAGGAGGAATATTAGTATGCACAGTTTAATCAGCGCCGACAATTCATGGGCATTGTTCGGCATCCTGGCCGTTATCGCGGCTGTAGCCATCTGGATGGAGCAGCGTTTTGCCTGGGCAGGCAAAGTCACGGGCTGCGTTATCGCTCTGATCCTCGCCATGATCCTTTCTAATCTGAATATTATCCCTACCGACGCGTCCGCCTACGACTTCGTCTGGGACTACGTCGTGCCACTGGCGATCCCCATGCTGCTCTTCCAGGCGGACGTTAAGAGAATATGGAAAGCCAGCGGAAGAGTTCTGATCATTTATCTGATCAGCGGCTTCGGAACCATTCTCGGCGGCCTGCTCGGGTTTGCCCTGCTGAAGAACGCCATTCCGGATCTCGGTAAGATCATCCCCATGTTCGTGGGCACTTATACCGGCGGCAGTGTCAACCTTGTTGCCATGGCAGACGCGTTCAAAGCCGGCGGCGACACCGTATCTTCTGCTGTCGTAGCAGACAACCTGCTGATGGCCATCTATTTCTTCGTTCTGATCGCCATTCCGTCCATCGGCTTCTTTAAGAAGCATTATTCCCACCCCATAGAGGATGAGCTTGCAAAGCACGAAAAAGGCGAAGGCGCAACGAATGCAGCCAACTACTGGACGCCGAAGAAGGTCTCTCTGCTGGATGTGGCGGAGAACTTCGCTCTGTCCTTTGCCATCGTTGCTGTATCCGACGCCATCGCGAATTTCTTTGCCTCTGTCATTCCCACCAGCAATTTCGGACTGACTCTGCTGAATGGTCTTCTGGGCAGCAAATACCTGATCATCACGACGATCACCATGGCACTGGCTACATTCTTCCACGACAAGGTCGGATCCATCGCCGGCGCTCAGGAAACAGGCACTTATCTGATTCACATATTCTTCGCCGTTATCGGTGTTCCTGCGTCAATCTACCTGATCATAACGCAGGCGCCTCTGCTGCTGGTACTGGCAGCGATCATCGTCGGAACAAACATGGTCGTTTCTCTTGTATTCGGCAAGTTACTCCATTTCAGCATAGAAGAGATCGTCATCGCCTCCAACGCGAATATCGGCGGACCGACTACCGCGGCGGCCTGTGCCATCTCCAAAGAATGGACAGTTCTCGTCGTTCCTGCTATACTAGTAGGTACATTGGGATATGTTATCGGTAATTATTACGGTATTTTCATCGGTACATTCCTGACCGGACTCTAAAGTTCCCGGTACGTCGATCGGCAGACCGGGACTGCTGGATCCGGAACACTGAAGGCGGCTGTTTCCGCTGTCGTTGGCAGCACTGACAGCCATTGTTAAGGAAGGGAGAGAATATATGATTTTTGACGGTCATTGTGATATCTGGACGGATATCACCAGCAGACGCTGTGAGTATGGAGAAGACGATGTATTTCGCCGCAGACATCTGGATAAATTCCACCAGGGCGGCGTAGGAGGGGGTATATTCGTCATCTGGAATGACCCTCCCTTCGACGCCGATCCGGTCAAACGCTCCGCGCAGGTCGTAAAGAGCCTTAAGGCAGAACTGGAGCAGGCCTCTGACATTCTCAATCCGGTCACGTCCTTCGATGATTTTCAGAAGGGAGACGAAGCGGGAAAGATCAACGTGGTCACCGGTATGGAAGGCATGGCTCAGATCGGCACAGATGTGGACCTTCTGAATTACTTTTATGAGGAAGCCGGCGCACGCCACGGCATGCTGACATGGAACGAGAAGAACGACCTGGCTTCCGGATGGAAGCAGGATCCGGAAGGCGGACTGACCGAAGCGGGAAAGAAAGCCGTTCAGCGTATGGACGAGCTGGGCATGGTCGTGGACGTCTCCCATCTGAATGATAAGAGCTTCTGGGGCGTTATAGACGCGGCCTCCGGTCCTGTCATCGCGTCCCATTCCAACTGCCGCGCCCTCTGCGGAACTATGCGAAATCTTTCTGACGATATGATCCGCGCCATTGGCAAGACGGGCGGACTCGTAGGCATGAACAGCTTTAAGGAATTCACATCCCTTACTGCCGGCGAGCAGGACACGGCGCATCTGGCGCTCCACGCAGCTCATGTGGCAGAACTGATCGGTGCGGAACACGTAGGCCTTGGATTCGACTTCGACGATTACCTGGAGGGTGACAGCCTTGCTACATTCTCGGATAACGTAGACTCTCCCAGCGTAGAGGGCATGGAAAACGAAGCGGAAGCCTCCAACATGCTGGCTGAACTGAAGAAGGTCGGATTCAGCGATGAAGAAGTAGAGGGCATCGCTTACCGCAACTTCTTCCGCGTATTCCAGCAGGTCTGGAAATAATCGAATAAAAGCCGCGGATGCGTCTCGAATGAGCCATCCATAACACAAGGGGCGCCCCAGAAGATCGAATTACCTTCTGAGGCGCCTCTTTTTTCCGCCCTGGGTTTCCCCAGCGATTATCACGCTTTTACAGCTTATCCGCATATTCCATGATCCGCTTCATCCGGTTATTCACCCCGGACTTCTTCAGAGGCGGATTCAGCATCTCACCGATCTGGGTCAAACTCGCTTCAGGGTTGGCCTCTCGGATCAGCGCCACATCACGTAGTTTGACGGAAAGACCTTCCATCCCGCCTTTCTCCCGGATCTTTCGAATCGCGGCAAGCTGCTTCTGTGAGGCGTCCAGTGTTCGGTCGGTATTAGCCGTATCGCAGTTCGTGATACGGACCGCCTCGCTGACCAGGCCCTTCTCTATCCGCACTTCTTCCATCTTCAGTACCTCGCTGTGGGCGCCCATGATAGCCAGGGTATCGCTGATATACTGGGAGTTCTTCATATAAACGATATACCTGCCCTTGCGCTCCACCGTCTTCGCTGAGAGGTCTTCAAAATTATTGATCAGCTTCCGGAGATCCCGGGCCAGTACTTCTGAACCGCAGACAAACTCAAGATGGTATCCCTTCTTCGGGTCGCTGACGCTCCCGGATCCCAGGAAGATGCCCCGGAGATACGACTTGCGGCAGCATTTCGTCCGTACAATGCTGCTGTATATTCCGTCGCTGAGATAGTTATTCCCTTCCCGGACCATGAGGATGCCTGTCTCCCGGAGGATCTGTTCGCTGTGCATTTCCGGACCGATGGTCAGCATATATGTATATCCGCCCTTCTTAACGGAGGCAGACTCCCCGATCTCCAGCCGGGTATCCACGCGGAAATATTCCTTGATCAGTTTCTTATAGTGCCGGGCAACCGCCGGATTCTCCGTTGTGATGACGATCTTGAACCGGCCGCCCCCCGCAAGGCGGATGCTCCCGGAAACCCGGAGGAACCCGGCGATCTCCGCAAGCTGGCAGCATTTCTTTTCCGGATAGACTCTGGCAAGCTCATTCTTGGTCTCTGAAGAAAATGACATAACTGATACCTCCGGCTCTATTTTACCACATATTCTGCAGAAAAACACCGGCTGCAGGTCTCAAACGACCTGCAGCCGACACTGTACTTCATGTTAATTAAGATCTGTATTTATTTATCCGAAGAGTTATTTCTCCAGCGGTTTGAGGCTCAGGATCTCTCTTGCCTCAGCCGGTGTAGCGATGGGTCTTCCCAGAAGTTTGGCGATCTTAACAGCCTTCTCGACCATCTCTCCGTTGCTCTTAGCCAGAACGCCCTTCTCCAGATACAGGTTGTCCTCGAATCCGACTCTTACATGACCGCCCATGGCTATGGTTGCAGCTGCGATATCCCATGCAGTCTTGCCGATTCCTGTTGCTGTCCATGTGGAGCCAGCCGGAATGGAGTTCGCCATGATGACCAGGTCAGGAACGGTAGCAGCCATCTGCACGCCCAGAACGAAGTCCCAGTGCAGCGGATGTACCAGCAGTCCCTTGCGGTCTGCAACTTTCAGAGCCAGGTCGATCATTCCCTTATCGAATACCTCGAGCTCCGGCTTGATCCCTCTTTCCTTCAGGATCTTAGCGAAGTTCTCGATTGTTGTATTGGTATTGGTGAAAACATCATCACCGCCGAAGTTGCATGTTCCGCAGTCCAGCGTAGCCATCTCCGGCGTCGGCAGGATCTCTGTGGACTGGAGTCTCTCCAGGTCAGTCATGCCAACTGCTCCGCCTGTGGAAGGCTGGATGATTGCATCCGGACATTCCTTGCGGATCCCGTCAACGATCTCCTGGAATCTGTCCTTGGACTGTGTCGGCGTTCCGTCGTCGTCTCTTACGTGCAGGTGAATCAGGGCTGCTCCCGCATCATATGCGGACTTGGCCTCTCTGATGGTCTCTTCTGCAGTATATGGTACGTTAGGATTCTGTTCCTTGGTCACTTCTGCGCCGCAGATGCAGGCACTGATGATTAATTTCTCCATTTGTAATTCCTCCTTGGTTGATCTGATTGCATACGCAGGTACCCACCCCGCGCTATGTCAGTATTATATCATCGGCGAAAGTTCCCGGCAATAAATCGGCGAAAGGTTCGGAAAACAAAATCGGTTCATGCCCCGCAAGGCGTGAACCGAATAAGACTCAATATAGGAATTCCAGCAAGCCGGGACTTTGTTCCCCGGGTACAAAGCCCTGACCGGCCCTAGACCTCCCGATGCTCCAGTGTCACCCGGTACCCCTTGTCCGAAAACCTCCGGAACATCTCATTGGCAATTGCCACCGACCGATGCTGGCCGCCGGTGCAGCCGAAGGCGATATTCAGGTGGCTCTTCCCCTCCTGCTCAAAAGCCGGCGCCAAAGTATCGATCATATTCTCCAGCTGGCTGATGAATTCTTTGGTAATGCCCTGCTTCAGCACATAATGGGCGACCTTCTTATTGTTGCCCGTCAGGTGCCGGAGGCTCTCCACATGGTAGGGATTGGGGATAAACCGGACGTCGAATATCATATCGACCTCCGGCGGATTGCCGTGTTTATAGCCGAAGGAGCTGATATTGATGGAAAAAGGATCCGCGTCGCCGCTCTTCTCTATGAACATCCGCTCCATCTCCCGATTAAAACGGGAAACCCGGATATTGGTCGTATCCAGTATCAGGTCCGCCCGCTGGCGAAGCTCCCGGAGCATGCTCCGCTCCTTTTCTATGACTTCCCGGGACGTGCTCCCGTTCGCCAGAGGATGACTGCGCCGGGTCTCATTGTATCTGCGGATCAGCGAGGCATCGGAGGCATCGATAAACAGGATCTGGTACTCCATATCATCTCTTCCGTCCAGGAAATCCAGTGTCTTCTGCAGTCCTTCATACAAGTGCTCGCTGCGGATATCCACGACGAAGGCTGCCTTGCGTATGCCGTCCCCCCGGTAAGACATGAGGCTCAGAAAGTTCACGATCAGTTCCGGAGGCATGTTGTCTATGCAGTAATACCCATGGTCCTCAAACCAGTTTGCCGCGTGGGTCTTGCCCGCCCCCGACATACCCGTCACGATGACGACCTTCGTTTTTTCTTTCCCTTCCATGTATTACCTCCAGACTGCAGGACGGCAGCATGCCGATGTTCCGACCGCCGGCAGGGCGCTCAGCCGACCTTCTCTATGTTTACGATGCGCTCTGTCGGAAGCCCTGCTTCCAGCGCCCGGTCCAGGCCGCCCCGGAAGCTGCCTACCCGGTCCGGCGTGTGGGCGTCGCTGCTGATGACGAACTGTACCCGCTCATCCTTCATGGCTGTGCGGATCTCTTCCACCGTAAGATGACTATGCCATGTACTGATCTCCATCCACGTTCCTGTCTCTCCGCAGGCACGGGCAATGCGCTCGATGTCGAAGTCCCCCTTGTCTCCAGGATGGGTCAGGATCTTCAGGCGGTTGCGGCGCACTGCATCCACCGTCATCGCTGTATTCTTATCCATTAATTTCTTTCGCATGCCAGGCGCCGCGATCCCGTGCCCTGCAAGAAAATTCGGTATCATATACCCGCGGGTGATCCCGTAGTGGTATCCGGCATTGACAAAGTCAAAATCCCCGAATTCTGACTGCCTGACATCCAGGCAGTTTCCCCCGTTCTGGATCACATTGGCCTCCACGCTGAACCAGATCCGGATCTGCGGGTACTTCTTCCGGAGCCGTTCGATCTCCGCCTTCATTTCCGGGATCTTCTTCCGGTCCATGCCGTAAAACATGTGTCCCGGCCCGTGATCGGATATGGCGACGGCATCCAGACCGCATGCGATGGCTGCCTGTACATTTTCCTCCATGGTGCCTTTGCCGTGAGGGCGGATCAGGCCGTGGGAATAGGTGGTATGGGTGTGGAAATCGAAGGTCATTCGGTATTTACTGTAATCAGTCCCCAACGATCCGCACCTCCGGTTCCAGCCTGACGCCGAACTTATCATACACCGTGTTCTGCGCCAGGCGCATGAGGCGGATGATATCCGTCGCCGTGGCTCCGCCCCGGTTTATGATAAAACCGCTGTGGAGTTCCGATACCTGGGCCCCGCCTACGGCGAGGCCCTTCAGCCCAGCGTCCTGTATGAGCTTTCCGGCGAAGTATCCCTCCGGCCGTTTAAAAAAGCTGCCGGCGCTGGGATACTGGACCGGCTGCTTCTCATTGCGCCGGCGTGCCAGTTCTCTCATCTCCGCTGCGATCTGGTCTTTGTTCCCTCTCCTTAGCCCGAATGTAACGGAAAGAATGATCTCTCCTGTGCTCTGGAATATGCTGTGCCGGTAAGAAAGATCCATATCCTCTGTCTTTACCGTCCGAATGCTGCTCCCGTCCCGGCTCATGACCTCTGCAGAGATGACGATGTCCTTCATTTCTCCGCCGTATGCTCCCGCGTTCATGAACAGCGCTCCCCCGATACTCCCGGGAATGCCGCTGGCAAACTCAAACCCGGTCAACGCCGCGGACAGAAACAGTTTAGCCGCCATGGAAAGCAGCGCATCGCTGCCGCAGACCGCCTGTTCCCCGTGAATGGCAATTTCCGAAAATTCTTTTCCCAGCCGGATCACCGTCCCCGGATATCCCTTATCGGAAAACAGTGTATTGGACCCGTTTCCCAGCATGAGAAAATCCTGCCCGCTCTCTGTCAGGTCTGACAGAGTCCTGGCCAGTTCTTCCCTTGTATCGCAGATCACGAGCTCCGATGCATGGCCTCCGGCCCTGAATGTAGTATATTGACGCATATCCGCGTCTTTTATTCTTATCATAGAACATCCTTCCTGTTGATATCATATTTATTAAAGTCCTGGTACTCTGCCGTCTCTTCCGGCAGTCCCTTCATGCGGAGCCGCTTCTCGATAAAGCGCTTGGTATAGGCGTAGATCACAGCGAATGTAGGGACGCCGATGATCATACCCACGAATCCGAACAGCCCGCCGAACAGGATGATGGAAAACATGACCCAGAAACTGGCCAGTCCCGTGGTCTCGCCCAGGATCTTCGGTCCCAGAATATTGCCGTCAAACTGCTGCAGTCCGAAGATCATCAGGATGAAAATACCCGCCTTGATGGGGCTGACGACGCAGATGATCACAGAACAGGGGATCGCCCCGATAAATGGACCGAAGAAAGGAATGATATTCGTCACACCCACGATCACGCTGCAGAGCTCCGCGTAGGGCAGGCCCAGAATCAGCATCAGTGCATAGCAGATAAAACCGATGATGATTGAGTCTATGATCTTTCCGTTGATAAACCCGCCGAATGTCCGGTTCATGAAATTGCCGAAATGGAAGATCTCTTCCGCATGATCCCGCCGGAAAACCGCCGTGATCATCTTCTTAAACTCCGCCTTGAATTTCTCCTTGCTGAGCAGGAAATATACGGCGGCAATGACGCCCACGAGAATGTTGATAAACGTCCGGATGGTAATGATGAGTCCCTGGGAAATCAGGTCTGCGTAATTATCGACCCCCGGCATGACCTTCCGCGAAATGAAATCCAGCACAAGACTTGATGCGTTGTCAATGGAATGATTGATCGTTTTTACGATGTCCGGATTACTCGCGCCGAACTGATCCGTGACCCATGCTTCCAGATCTGTCAGACGGGAAGGCACCTGTTCCACAAGCTGGACGATGCTCACAGTGAGCTGAGGCACCAGAAGTGCGAAGAATCCCGCGCAGACGCCGAAAAGGAAGAGCAGCGCGGCAATCGCACCCAGGGCCTTAGCGAATACAAAGGCACGTCTCCTGCTCTTCGCCTTATGCTCCAGCAGATGATATGTCTTTCGCGTCACGCCGTTAAAAATGGGGCAGAGCAGATAAGCCAGCACGCCGCCAATGATAAAGGGCATCAGGATGTGGACGAGGCCGGAACAGGCCGACATCACAAGTTTAAAGTTCTTCAGGAAAAAGTAGAAGAAGACGATGCCCATACCCGCAAACAGCAGCGCAAATCCCATTCTCCTGTACTTTTCACCAAGCAGATCCTTCATTTCTCAATCCTCAGAAAACAATCAGCACTAATATCGGCAGACCCCTTCCGGATCCTCTTATGGGACGAGGCCATACCTTAAGATATATTATCATAAATCATCTTCTTTGACCACACCTGTATTATATGATAAAATAAGTAATTAGAACACATCCAGCTTACGCTGGAGCATCAGGATCTTATCATCAGGAGCATTATGAATTTCTTTATTACAAGCGACACCCACGGACACCTGGAGAAGGTGTATGACATGTATGATAAACTGAAGGATATGACCATCGACGGAAAGCCCATAGACGGTCTGATCCACTGCGGCGATAATAAAAGAGACGGGGAAACTCTGGGCGAACGGCTCGGTCTGCCTGCCTGGTCTGTTGCGGGCAACTGCGACGGCGGAATGCGAAAGGATATTGGCATCGTCAGCACGCCCTGGTGCAGCATATTGGTGACTCATGGCCACATGCAGGGCGTTGACTGGGATCTCAGTTCACTGACATACCTTGCCGAGGAGAAGGACTGCAGCATTGCCTGCTTCGGTCACACCCATGTCCCTGTATTCGAAAAAGTCGGGAAGATCACAGTCGTCAATCCCGGCAGCCTTTCCTTCCCCAGGGACGGCACCGGCGGCTCCTGCGCCCTGCTGAATGTAACAGACAAGGGCTGTGACGGGGGCATCTATTACTACGACAATCTCTTCGGATCCCGAAAAAAGAAACACGCCCGGGGAGGATTCCTCCGGAGCGTGATAAATTACAGCGACGGCTTCTGATCCTCTGCGGATCACAGTCCGTATTTCAGTTTCTTCCGCGCCAGGGTGGTCTGAGGCAGATCCAGAAATTCTGCCGCCCGGCGCGTTGTTTTTTCTTTCTTCAGCGCATATTCTATGATGCGTTTTTCCTGCTTTTCCATAAAATCCCGAAAATTCATCTGATCCGTCCGGTCGAAATTCTGGTTCAATGTGGTCTGCAGATCGCCGTAGGCGCTCTCGTTCAGTAGCAGATCCACGTCGTCGTCTGTGATCAGGACGTTTCGGCTCCGGATAACGAGACGGTGCGTAATATTCTCCAGTTCTCTGACATTACCCGGCCAGTAATATTCTGTCAGCGCCGACAGCGCCGCGGAGGACAGTTCCTTGCTGGTTCCATATTTCCGGTTGTACTTATCGATAAAAGCCTCTGCCAGGGCAATGATATCATCCCGCCGCTCCCGCAGAGGCGGCACATCGATGGTACAGATATTCAGGCGGAAATAGAGATCCTCCCGGAATTTTCCCTCATCCACCAACTGGCGCAGGGGAACATTGTTGGCGCAGATGACCCGGACATTGACATTGACCGGTCTTGTGCCGCCCACTCGGTAAAACTGGTTCTCCTGGAGCACCCGGAGCAGTTTGGACTGCATGTTCAGCGACAGCGTCCCGATCTCGTCGAGGAACAGGATCCCGTCATTCGCCAGCTCGAAATAACCGACTTTCCCCTTTGCCTGAGCCCCGGTAAAGGCGCCGGCCTCATAGCCGAAAAACTCCGATTCTGCCAGTGTTTCTGTGATCGTTGCGCAGTTGATCTTTATGCAGGGCTTGGTCCTGCGGTCGCTGTTCTGATGCAGCAGCTCCAGGACTTTTTCCTTTCCAGATCCCGTTTCTCCCTGGATTATGACGCTGCAGTCATATTTGGCGATATTCATCACCTCAGCCACCATGGACTGGGTGACCAGGTCTTTGTAAACAAAGCCATCGTCATTGCCCAGGTTCTGCAGCTTGATGCTGTTCGCCTGGCTGCGGGATATTCTCTTCTGTCCGGAATACTTTTTGTACAAAGCATCCACCGCCTGGAGGTTCGGATGCATGGCATGAAGGACCCGGATCATGAACCCGCCCTCTTCTTTCATGTACTGATCCAGCGCATAGGTATAAACAACCTTCCCCAGACACTCCGCGCTGCAGACCGCCAGACTGTAATTGTTCTGGAAGGATGAGAAATACATGCATCCGCCGTCTCTCACCAATGCGACTCCTACGGTCTCTATCCCTGCCGCATCATCGGTAACGATCACCATGTCTATGGGTTCTTTATCCTTTCGTTCCCGCTCTATGCGCCGGTACTCCCGCAGCGGCTGCCGGAAATCCGCGAAAAACACCTCCTGAAACACCGGTTTCAGAATCTTTAAGATCTCTTTTCGCGGTATTTTATCGTTGTAAGACTCATCAAGGACAACAGAGATATGGCATTCTCTGCCGATCGTTTCCCGCATCATGGATGCGAAGATCATCAGGTCGTGGAGATTGTTCCCCAGGATCATGGCGGTGCATACGTGATTGCTCACAGCTACTTCGTGGGCGCCGTAAAGGGAACCAGAGAGATCTGCTGCCGCCAACGTAAGATTCTCTTCCAGATCATCGTGGAAAATATAGACCGGGGTGGATTCGAAAAGTATGGCATAGCCGGTGCAGTTTACAATTCCATAGTCGTAATCTATGCTTTCTATGCTCTCTATGTGAAGGGGGATCGCCGTGATCGTGGAGACAGTATAGACCCGGTTCCCCACTCTGAAATCCTCTGGTCCACTGAACTGGTCCGATACTTTCTCCACGGTACCCAGCAGAGATCCTCCGGAACGGGTGGAGGGATTCTGCAGTTTTCCTCTCTTCTCTATAATGTCAAGTATCCGGGCCCGGATCTGCTCGTCCGCATAGCTGCAGCTGTAGCAGATCTGCTGAAATCCCGTCCATTCCAGAATGACTTTCTCCAGGCTGATCCGCACTTCCCCTTTCCGAAGTTCCCGGCTGTTGTCCAGCTTCCAGGCCATGGGAGGCAGCACCCCTGCCGGTTCCATGACCCGGCTCTTTCCATATTCAAGATTTGCCATATATGTTAACCTCTTGTTTGCTCATAGTTATCGGTACCTACATATTATGACACGGACAGCGCTGCAGCACAACGCATTTGAACCATTTTCGGCATCGATTTTTCACAATGACCCGATTATGAATCGCTATTTAGAAATATTGTTTCTGTGTCACACATAATCGCCACATTCTTCATGAAACATTCACATTTTGTGCTTCCATTTATGGCTAGATTCTGGCATAAATTGTGCTTATTATCTTTATATCAGTTATCACATTTGATTCATACTTAGTAAAGGAGAGAGTAGTATGGAATCGAAGAAAAAATCTAACAAAGTAGGAATTGTCATTCTCCTTATCGTAGTTGCCATCCTGGTCTTTGCGGCATTCACGACGACAGCCAAGAGCGTACAGAAGACCCCATGGTCTCTGGTACCTCCAGTCATTGCCATCGTCCTGGCGCTGGTAACGAAGGAAGTATACAGTTCCCTCTTCATCGGAGTATTATCCGGTGCACTGCTTTATTCCGGGTTCAGTCTTCCCGGCACTGTCCAGCACTTTTACACAGACGGCATCGTTAAAGTACTGGCGGACCCCTACAACGTAGGTATCCTGATCTTCCTTGTTATTCTCGGAATTATTGTTGCTCTTATGAATGCAGCAGGCGGATCGGCAGCCTTCGGACGCTGGGCAAGGAGCCACATCAAGACGAAGAGAGGCGCAGAGTTTGCGACCATCGTACTCGGAATCTTAATTTTTATTGACGACTATTTCAACTGCCTGACCGTTGGAAGCATCATGAGACCGGTAACTGACCGGTTCCACGTTTCCAGAGCCAAGCTGGCATACCTGATCGATGCTACGGCTGCTCCGGTATGTATCATCGCGCCGATTTCTTCCTGGGCCGCTGCTGTATCCGGATTCGTACCCGGCAACCAGAACGGTATCGCTCTGTTTGTACAGTGCATCCCCTGGAACTTCTACGCGCTGTTCACTATCGCATTCATGTTCGCCATCACTGCCATGGGCGCTGACTACGGCCTGATGGAGAAACATGAGATCAACGCGGATAACGGGGATCTCTACACGACAGAAGAGCGTCCCTTCCCGGAAATGCCTGAGGATGAGGATGCTGAGATCAAGGGCAGCCTTTCCGACATGCTCGTTCCCGTTATCGTCCTGATCATCTGCTGCGTTGTCGGCATGATCTGGAGCGGCGGATTCTTCTCCGGCAAGAACGTCGTTGACGCATTCTCCGGATCCGACGCATCCGTCGGTCTGGGCGTTGGCGCATTCTTCGGCCTGATCATTACCCTGCTGTGGTACCTGCCCAGAAAGGTCATGCATTCACAGAATTCATGGCGTGCGTTCCCAAGGGATTTGAGGCAATGATCCCGCCGATCCTGATCCTGACATTCGCATGGTCCCTGAAGGGCATGACAGACAGCCTGGGCGCTGCCCCCTTCGTTGCAGGCCTGATCGCGAACTCCGCAGAAAGTCTCATGAACTTCCTGCCGTTCATCATCTTCCTGATCGCCGTTGGACTGGCATTCGCTACAGGTACATCCTGGGGTACATTCGGTATCCTGATCCCGATCGTTGTTGCTGCATTTAAGGACGTAGATCCGCAGCTGATGATCATCGCTATGTCTGCCTGCATGGCCGGCGCTGTCTGCGGTGACCACTGCTCCCCGATCTCCGATACAACGATCATGGCTTCTGCCGGCGCTCAGTGCTACCACATCAATCACGTCAACACTCAGCTGCCCTACGCACTGACTGTTGCGGCGATTGCTGCTGTCACATACATCGTTGCAGGATTCACCAGAAACGTGATCATTTCTCTGATTTTCGGACTGATCGTTCTGATTGTGCTCCTGTACTTCCTCAAGAAGAGAGAGCAGCGCAAGTGGGGCGCAGCTTGGCAGGACTGATCTGATATGCAGATCACATGACCACAGAGTTTATTAGCGGTATTAACAATATTAATTCATGGGGCATCTTCAGACTTCTGGGGATGCCCCTTTCATTTCTCCGTATTCGAAAGCCGTTAGTGTAAAATAGATGTGGAGGTTTTAGGGAGAAGAGGATAATCCGAGAGAATAAAATAGAGGCCACCTTCTTGTGATAGAATA
>OMXT01000006.1 GCA_900315125.1 uncultured Eubacteriales bacterium | reverse complement strand
TTCTATCACAAGAAGGTGGCCTCTATTTTATTCTCTCGGATTATCCTCTTCTCCCTAAAACCTCCACATCTATTTTACACTAACATTCTATTATAAATTCTTTTCACGTTTTACTGACGTGTTATACCGCGCCGATCTCCGACTTGTATTCCTCCAGGGAGGTTCCGCCGTTTATCCGTATCCTCTTCAGAAGATAGGGATCGTCTCCGGGGTGGATGGAGCCGTATACCGTAGTAAAGGCAACCAGGAATCCGGCCTGTTCCGCCGCCGTCTCACAGTCCGGCGTCGTATCACCGAAGGGATAGGCGAATGCCTCCGCCCCGCCCAGCTGCTCTCTGGACTTCTCCAGATCCGCAGTCATATCGTCCACGGAAAGGGCGGTCATGATGCCCCCGTGACCCACCATGCCGCCGGGCTTATGCATATCATAGGAATGAGATCCCAGAATAATGTGATTCCAGCTCCTCGCCTTCTTTACGATTTCATCTCCGTTTTTTGAGCCGATGACGAAGGACGTCGCCCTCACATCGTATTTCTCAATAAGTGGAACGCCATACTCCTGAAATCCCTTGTCCCCGTCGTCAAATGTCAGCACGATGCTCTTTTCCGGCAGGTCGATCTTTCCGTCCAGATACTGTCTGACCTCTTTCCAGGAGGGAAAGTAATACCCTTCGGAAGTGAGGAACTTCAGCTGCTCTTCCAGCTCCGCCGTAGAAACCTTATTCGTGTCTACATCAAGGGGCGGCGCCGACGCGTCGTAGACGTCGTGATACATCAGGACACAAAGCCCCCGCTCCGCTCCTTCTTCCGTCTGGGGCGGGAATGTCACCGTGATCCTTCTCTCCGCCGTGGCGCTGTTGCCCTGACTGTCCTTTACCTCGTACCGGATCGTATAAGTTCCCGTATTTTTCATCTCCGGGACCTCGGATGTTACAGAAGATGTCAGGTTCCGATGCTGGGCATCCTCCGCGGCATAGCCAGGCTCTTTATATTTCTTTCCATAGTACAAAGTCATGTTGGGCGAGCCCTTCAGCGTGATCGTCGGGGGCGTCGTCCTGACCTGATCCATGGTCTGCCAGATGTAATATCCCCCGGCTGCCAGAGCGGCCAGCAGTACGAGGATCAGAATCACCAGCCCAGCAGAGCCTCTCTTCCTTTTTCTTTTTTCCAACTAACTCAACCTCCGCGTGACGGCGTCCGGCTCTTAATCTGCCAGTGCGCCGATGCCGCAGGCCAGGGCAACAAGGCCGATGGGCACCGCCAGCAGCGCCAGCGCTCCTCCCACCAGTACAATGCCCAGGAAGAGAGGCGCAGCCAGGATCATCAGCAGCACGCCGATCACCTTGAATATGCCCCATGCCAGGTGCAGCACCAGTCCAAACGCCTTAAACAGGATCCACAGGAAAACTGCGGCTAATATTATTGTTAACATATCACATTCTCCAATCTTAATCAACATATTCATTTGTTCTGACTATATTCTACCCCGGCGCCGTCGGATCCTCCACTGGTTTTCCAAAACATTAACGATGATTATTCCGCCGGCTGCAGCGAAAAAACAACCGGAAAAACGTACGGACCGCCGGTCAGGGCTTTGTTCCCAAAAAAGCGTTGCCAATAAGCTAACATTTTGATAAAATATTTATGATTATTGAAATTTCAGTCCTATTGGATTCTAAATCGAACAATAAGGGGGTGCGCGGATGAATTACCAAGACATACCACGGCTGAACGGAACGCTGCGAGCCAAGTCGATCCAGATGCCGGAAGCGATCTGGAAGGCAAAGGGCATGGTCGTTCTGGGCCGCCGGATCAAATCCTGCATATTTACCACAGATATTGCGATCATCAGGAACACCAACGCTGACGCGGTGCTTGCGGTCTATCCCTTCACGCCTCAGCAGATCATAAACACAACCATCATACACACGGCTTCGATCCCGGTGTTCTGCGGCGTGGGGGGCGGAACAACCCAGGGCATGCGGACGGCGCTGATCGCCAAGGACGCAGAGGCGGACGGCGCTTACGGCGTCGTGGTCAATTCGCCCATGAAGAACGACAACATCGAGATGATCAAGCGGGTGCTGGACATCCCCATCATCGCCACCGTCGTAAACGAGAACACGGATATCGACGCCAGGCTCAAGGCAGGCACATCGATCCTGAACGTTTCCAACGCCGCCCAGACGCCGACCCTGGTCCGCCATATCAGAAAGGACTACCCCAGCGTTCCAATCATCGCTACGGGCGGTCCCACCGATGACACGATCCGTGAGACCATAGAGGCGGGCGCCAACACCATAAGCTATACACCGCCGGGTCTGGATGACATCTTCAGCGCCATGATGGTCAAGTACAGAGAAGAGGCTGCCAAGGTAGAATCTCCGGAGGAGAAAGAGATGATCCTGGAGGAGATGCTGGAGCTTCTTTAGATAGAACAAAGGCCTGACCGGCTGTAGTTTCAGTATGTATCGTCTAATAACGATGCCGTCACTTGGAGGAATTCCCCGTGACGGCATCGTTTTATTTCGTATTTATATATTAACGCACGCTCCGGTAAAGAAAATCAGAACCCCTGTCCGGTCAGTTCCTCCGCCAGCTTATCGGCGCCTGTAATGGCTGACTGCACGTCGCCGATCCCTGTGGCATCTCCCAGGTTATACACCGGAAGTCCCGCCTGTTCCAGCTCCTTATAGAGCCCGTCGCTGGGATAAGCGCCCACAGCCATGACAACGGTATCCACAGGAACCGTGACACGCTCCGTCTCCTCGCTGTCCTTCGATTTCTTTACATCGATGACGGCCTGACCGTCCCGAATGTACTGGGTAGATGCGAAGGAGTATATCGAGGCGCCCATACGCTTCAGGTCGCCCATGACGACCCAGCCCGTGCCGGCCTTGAATCCTTTCCCCACCTTGATGATATCCACTACGGTGACCTTCCGGCGGCTGCTGTTCATGAGTTTCAATGTCCGATCCACGGGCATATACCCGTAGGTCAGTATGTGATGGAGCTGGTCCGCAGAGATAGAGCCTTCCCTCGCCATATAGAGGGCGGTCTCGCAGCCCACAGTTCCGCCGCCAACAACGATGACATTTCTGCCGGCTTCTTTTTCTCCGGTCAGTATGTCAATATAGGAAAGCACTTCCACGCTGTCGTCGATATCCAGGGGGATCTGCTTTGCCTTTCCCCTGCCGCAGGCTGTAACGATCACATCATAGTCCGCGCCTGCAAGTTTTGTCTTTGTTGCCTCTCTATTATAAATGACATTCACGTTCAGGCGCTTCAGCATGCTGCGGAAATAGTCCACCAGGGTAAAGAACTCCTGCTTTCCCGGCGGGACAGCCGCCAGATTCACCTGTCCGCCCAGACGATCTGACTTCTCCCACAGTTCCACGCTGTGGCCGCGGGACGCCGCCTGGATGGCAAACTCGCAGCCCGCAGGGCCGCCGCCGATCACGAGGATCTTTTTCTTCTCCTTCGGCAGCGGCAGGTCCTTCAGCTCATACTCCCGGCCTGCCCTGCCGTTCACAAGACACTCCACCGGTTTATTGAAGAAGGAGTTAGCCAGGCAGCCCTGGTTGCATCCCAGACAGCGGCGGATCAGGTCGTCATCTCCGGCCTGTGCCTTGCGGCACCAGTCCGGATCCGCGATGCTGGGCCGGCCCAGGCTGACCATGTCAGCGCATCCGAGAGCCAGTATACGTTCGGCAGCTTTCGGATCGTTGATCCGGTTTCCGCAGGCTACGGGGATGCTGACCGCATCCTTCACCGCCGCCGCGATAAAGTCAAACCCGCCCCTGGGCAGATCGCCGGTGATCTGGGGCACCTTGGACTCGTGCCAGCCCCCTGTTACATTCAGCAGGTCTATGCCCGCCTTCTCCATATCCTTCGCGAAATTCACGGCATCATCTGTGGTATTGCTGCCGGGCACCAGGTCGTTTCCGGCGATCCGCATGGACAGCGGATAATCCGGACCTACAGCCTGACGGATCGCGGCAACGGTCTCCCGGGCAAACCGGGTCCGATTCTCCCAGGATCCGCCGTATTCGTCAGTCCTGAGATTAGTCAGCGGCGACAGGAACTGGCAGATCAGGTAGCCGGCAGAAGCCAGGATCTCCACCAGGTCGAATCCCGCCTTCTTCGCCCGGACCGCTGCGTCCGCCCATTCCCGTTGGATCCCATGGATCTCATCCACGGTCAGTTCTTCCGGCGTTGCCCGGGAATATCCGCTGTATACGGCAGAGGGAGCAAGGGGCGTCAGACCATCATTTGCCGAGGGCTGAGCGTAGCGGCCGGCATGGAAGAGCTGGACGCCGACTTTGGCGCCTCTTTCGTGGATCCCGTCGGTGAAGGCTTTGTACCCCGGGATAAAGCTGTCATCGGCCAGGCTGGGCATATGGTAAGATCCCCCATACTTATCAAAGCGGCAGCCCCCGACGATGATCAGGCCGATGCCGCCCTCCGCCCGACGCCAGTAGTATTGATTGAATCGGTCCGTTGCGTAACCATCCGGCGTATAGAGATTATTCAGCGCCGGCATGAGCACCCGGTTCTTCAGTTCCAGTCCGTTCACCTGAATAGGAGTGAACAGTCTCTCGTGTTTCATTTCTTATCACGCTCCCTTTCCCGGGTAGTGTCAAATAAACTACCTTGATTTATCTTGAAAGATCTTTTCTTAGCTTGTATTTGCAGGGGCTTTTGGGTTTTTCCATAG
>OMXT01000025.1 GCA_900315125.1 uncultured Eubacteriales bacterium | reverse complement strand
TATTCTATCACAAGAAGGTGGCCTCTATTTTATTCTCTCGGATTATCCTCTTCTCCCTAAAACCTCCACATCTATTTTACACTAACCCAGGATCAGATTGTATAATCCTTGACGGTGACGGTATCAGCAGAATATAATTGTATTCAACGGAAAATAGCGAATTTAAATAATAGAAATATACAAAACTGAAGCACAGCGCTATCACGTCTGGGCAGAAAGAAACGTCATGAGACCGATCACTCTGGAACTGAATAAAAAGTCAAAGGATCCCCTGTATATCCAGCTGTACGAATATCTGAAAAAAGAGATCGCCGAAGGCGGGATCGCGGAAGGAGAGCGCCTGCCGTCTCTGCGGAAGATGGCAGAGGAACTTGGGATCAGCATTACTACAGCGGAGATGGCATACAGCCAGCTGCTGGTGGAAGGATATGTGGAGAGCCGGCCCCAGTCCGGATATTACGCCCTGAAGGTTGGGAGCGGACCGGCGCGGAGCGCCGGTCCGGGTCCTGCCGGTCTGGGAGAGTCAGTGGAGCTTTCGGCGGGGCAGGAGCCCCGGTACCGGTATGACCTTGCGTCCTTTAATTTCGTGAAATGGAAGAAATGCATGTCAGCCGTGCTGAACGACTGGCCGGACCGGCTTTTGTTCGAGAGCGACCCCCAGGGAGAGCTCGCCCTGCGGCAGCAGATCTCCCGCTACGTGTTCAGCTCCCGGGGCGTGGACTGCCGGCCGGAGGATATCGTCATCGCCGCAGGGACACAGCAGCTGACAAATCACCTGGCCCGGATCCTGCGGAACATGGATATCGGCCATGTTGCTCTGGAGGATCCCGGGTATCTGCCTGTGCAGAATATATTTCACGACCGGGGCTTTACGATCACGAAGATCCCGGTAGCTCAGGACGGGATTCGCATTGAGAAGCTGCCCGTGAATGTCCCTTCAGCGGTATATGTCTGCCCCTCCAACCAGTTCCCCACCGGCGCCGTCATGCCCATCGGCAGGCGCTACGAGCTGCTGCGCTGGGCAAGGGAAAATCAGAGCATCATCCTGGAAGACGATTACGACAGCGAGCTGCGGTATTTCGGCAAGCCGGTATCTGCGCTGCAGGGATTGGACGAATCTGGAGAATGCGTGGTATATCTGGGATCCTTCTCTTCCACATTGTTCCCTGCCATCAAGATCAGCTACATGGTCCTTCCCCACCGTATGGCGGAGATCTTTCAGTCATTTAAGGGCGGCTATGACCAGACCTGTTCCAAGGAGGAGCAGCTGGCGCTGGCGCTGTTTATGGAGCGGGGTTACTACAGGACGGGGATCCGCCGCATGCGTTCCCTGTATGCCTCCAAGCTGCAGGCCTGTATCGCTGCCTTCCGGCGCTGGGCGCCGAACCTCGTGGTGCCCCTCAATACTCATTCCGGCGTCAATCTTATCCTTCGGGTCCTGACCGGCGGGATGTCCTGCGCGGAGCTGGGAGCAGGCACTCTGGGGAACAAAGCCCCGGCTGACCTGTGCCGCCTGGCGGCGGATCTCCGGCTCCAGGTTCTTCCCATGGAGAATCTGTCTGAGGAGGCAGAAGGAGAGCGGACAGCATCAGACCGCTCATTCACCCTGATATTCTATTATAACCAGATCCCCCTGGATGAGATCGACGATGCGATCCGGGATATGATCGAAAGCTGGTGCAGCTGACTCCTCACCGCCCTACCTTCCGATCCTGTTCTGTGTTATACTTGGAACATCGCATTAAATAAAACGCCGGGAAACATGCCCGGCAATACATAATATTTAAGAGGAGGACGGTACAGTGAAATCATTTGGCCAGATCATCATCACCATCGCTTTGGTTATCGGGATCATCTATGCGGGGTATTTAGGCATCAACGCCATAAGGGGCGGAGGAGACGTGACCGGATCCGCTGTGATCGGCAGCATGAGCGAGATCTCCACGGAGGGAGCGGAGATTTACGATTATCACTTTTCCAACCAGCTCTATGATAAAGATAAGAAACTGCTGAGCGAAAAATCCGGAGACGGCAGCGCAGCATACGCCGCCGATTACCAGGGCACCATCCGGGCAGGCATCGACGCCACCGACGTACACTGCCAGGTGACGAAGGACAAGCAGATCTTCGTGATCACCGGACCGATACGGGTCCTGGAAAATAAAATTGACGAAAACAGCATCACAATCACCAGCGCTGTCAACGGGAAGGAACTGTCAGCAAAAGACCGGAAAGCCTTCGTGAAAACACTGAAACAGGACTCCGGCGACCTGGCACTGAAAGACGGACTGGAAAAGCGTGCGCGGCAGAAGCTGAAGAATTACCTTAAGGAACAGACAGAAAAGACCGTAAAAGATGCCGGCGCCGATATGGACGATTACAAACTTGTGATAAAGATCTCGGAGGAATAGTCAAAAAACAGGACAGCCCTGCTATCATCCCGTCATTCGGCGCATGATGGCAGGGCCGTTTGCTTTCAGCCAGCTTGTCCACCGGTCGTACTCCGGATAAACGGAGCGGACCAGCGCGTAGAACCGGGGCGAATGATTCATCTCCCGCCGGTGGCAGAGCTCGTGGACCACAACGCTGTCCAGGACCTCCGGGGGCATAAGCATCAGGAGGCAGTTGAAGTTCAGGTTGCCCTTGGCGCTGCAGCTGCCCCAGCGGGTCCGTTGATTCCGTATGGTTATGCGTCCGTATGTCACCCCCACCCGGGGCGCGTAGTAGGCGACCCGCTGGGGGATCACCTTAACAGCCCGCTCTGCCAGTTCCCGGATCTCCGCCTGGCTGAGCAGATCCACATCCTCCGGTTCCCGTGCAGCGGCTGCTGCCGCGTGCTCCCGGATCCAATGACTCTTCTTTCGCACAAAGGCCCGGATCTGCTCTTCGCTGGCCTGAATCGGAGCGCGGACCACCACCTGGCCGTCGGGCCGGATCTGTATTTCTATCGTCTTGCGCCGGCTCCGGATGACCCGATACTCGATCACCGAATCCTTACTGCTCATGGCATAAGTGTCCATGGATGCGCCCCTATGCCAGATCGGCGGAATCCAGCACGATCGTAAAGGGACCGTCATTGGTGATCTCTACAGTCATGTCCGCGCCGAATGATCCGGTCTCCACACGGGAGCCCTCAGGCACCATGGTCCGGCACTGCGCAATAATGTATTCATAGAGTTCCTCTGCAAGGGCAGGGTCACCGGCTTTAACAAAGCTGGGCCGATTCCCCTTGCGGCAGTCCGCATACAGCGTAAACTGGGAGATCAGAAGCAGGCTTCCGCCCACCTTATCCAGAGACAGATTCGTCTTGCCGTTCTCATCCTCAAATATCCTCATATTGATCATCTTGCGGATCATCTTGTCTGCCGTTTCCTTCGTGTCCGTATCGCAGACGCCGATCAGCACGTTAAATCCCAGGCCGATCTCTCCAATGACCTGGCCGTCCACGGAAACGCTGCTGTGCTTTACCCTCTGTATAACAAATCTCATGATATAAATTCTCCTGCTGTAAATAGAATGCTTACTTTCCGATCACCCGTTCAATGACATCCGCCACCTGGTCCGTATATTTCCGGCAGAGCTCGTCCGTCTTCGCCTCTACCATGACCCGGATCTTCGGCTCTGTGCCGGAAGGCCGCAGCAAAATACGCCCTTCGGAGCCCAGCGCCTCCGACACCGCGTCGCAGGCGGCCAGGACCTCCGGATTCTCCATGACCCTGGCTTTGTCAGAAACAACGACGTTCTTCAGGACCTGAGGATAGGTGGGCATCTCTGACGCCAGCATGGACAGGGGCAGTTTCTTGTCAATCATAGCCATCATCACCATGAGGGATGTGAGGATGCCGTCGCCGGTTATGGCGTATTTCCCGAATATGATGTGTCCGGACTGCTCGCCTCCCAGCACGTAGCCGCTGCGCATCATCTCTTCCGCTACGAACTTGTCGCCCACGTTCGTCTGGACCGTCTGAACGCCCAGCTCTTCGCAGGCCTTGTAAAGGCCCATGTTCGACATGACGGTGGTGACGATGGTGTTGCCGTCCAGCTGCTCCTCTTCCATCAGATGCTTTCCGCACAGGAACATGATATGGTCCCCGTCTATCACGTTGCCCAGCTCATCCACCGCAAGGCAGCGGTCCGCGTCTCCGTCATAGGCGAACCCCGCGTCCAGGTGATTATCCACAACATACTTCTGCAGTCCTTCGATATGGGTGGATCCGCAGCCCCTGTTTATATTCGTCCCGTCGGGTTCATTGTTTATGACAAAGACCTTAGCGCCCAGTGCTTCAAACACGCTGCGGGCTACAGCGCTGGCGGAACCGTTAGCGCAGTCCAGGCCGATGTTCCGGCCGTTGAATCCCCGGGTGGGGACCGTCATAAGATAGCCGATGTACCGGTTCCTGCCCGCCGCGTAATCTATGGTCCTGCCCAATGCATCTCTGTGAGCCAGGGGCAGGTCCGCCGGAGCGTTCCCGTCAGATCCCGCCAAATCCTCCGGGAGGATCCCATCAATATACCGCTCTATGGCTTCTTCCACCTCCGGCTCGATTTTCTGGCCGGTCGCCCGGATGATCTTGATCCCATTGTCATAATAAGGATTATGGGAGGCGCTGATCATGATGCCGCAGTCGAATCCGTCGATCCGCGTGCAGTATGCCACAGATGGCGTGGTCGTCACGTGGAGGAGATAGGCGTCCGCACCGCTGGACGTCAGGCCGCAGCTCAGCGCGTCCTCCAGCATGTAGCTGGACCGGCGGGTATCCTTGCCGATGACGATCCGTGCCCTGCCGTCCTCGTGATTGCGCCCGTAATACCATCCCAGGAATCTTCCGACTTTATATGCCCGGGCTGCGGTCAGCGCTACATTTGCTTCACCGCGAAACCCGTCCGTTCCAAAATATTTACCCATTCTGCTACCTCAATTCTGTTTGCCTTGTATGGACTCCTTCATCAAAGCCCTGACCGGACTTTTCATTCACTTTACACTGCCTCTTATTGTACCATCGCAGGCGAAGCCGTGACAACCCGCTTCACAGGAATCACAAAAAACATTCTCCGCAGAAAAAGGGGGCGGATCAGAATCCGCCCGACTTTTTAATCAGTTTCTTATACTTTTTCAGTACTTTTTTCGGCGCGCTGACCTTTGCCTTTTTGCTGATACCCCGGAAGGCCTTCTTCCCAATGGATTTCAACAACGTTCCACGGAATGTTACCCTGCTGACCTTGCTGTCTCCGTACCACGCGGATGCGCCAACAGATGTCACATATTTTCCAATGCTGACGCGGGTCAGCCCGCTGCATCCCCGGAAAGCCGACCCGGCCACTGCTGTGACCCGGTACTTCGCACCGTCCGGCTGGATGGTATCCGGTATGGAGAGACTCCGGATTCCGCTGCTCTCCGCTCCGGTTACTTTTACAGTATGCTTCCTGGCGTTGATCACCTCGTACTCCAGTCCGCCGATGGACAGGAGATCTCCCTTGCTCAGTCCTTCGGTATCGTCTTCCCAGAACTCCACTGTATAGCTGCCTTTATATTCGCCGGTAAATGTGATTATTACCTGGACGCTGCCGCCGCTCATGGCTTTTTTCTCTATGACAAAGTCCGGGCCCTGCTGCAGATCCTTCCCGTCATAACGGATCACATCAAGATCGCTGATAGACGATACGTCAGACAGCGCCTCCTCTGCAGCCGATTCACTTACCGCGGTCCTCTTTTTGGAAGATACGATGCGGAATGACTGACGCAGCGTCCCGGTGTAATTTCCTTTCAGCGTGATCCGTGCCGTGCCAGTCCCCACGGACCGGTTCGAACTGTAAGAAACAGAATAATCCTTTCCTTTCACGAGAGTATAGCTGCCATCCTTCACCGTTACGTCCGGCTCCAGGCCGCTCCCGGTATATATCTGGTCGGCAATCTCCCGCAGGCAGCTGCTGTCCAGCGATCGGGGAACGATGGAGAATGTCTTGGTTATACTCCCCGAGTAGAGACCTCTGCCCGTCACCTTCACCTTTGCTTTGCCGGCATTGACGGCGTTGAGATAGGATACTCTGTAGTGCGTCCCTTCTTTCAGCACGTCCGCTCCGTCCGTTACCGTCACCTTCGGCTCTGCCGTTTCGCCGGTATAGATCTGATCCGGGATGCTCTGGATCGCCGCCTTCGATATGCTGCGGGATTTGATCTTGAACTTTACGACCTTGACCCCGCTGTAGTTGCTTTTCCCACGGATGTATAATTTCGCCGTACCCACCTTCAGGGTATCGCTCGTATAGTACGTATAGTCCTTCGACCAGATCAGGGGCGTGCTGCCGTACTTCACGGTAAAGTCCGGCACGATCGCCTCCCCGGTATACGCCGCGGCCGGAATGCTGCTCACCGTAGATTTCGCGATATCCCTTGGGCTGATGCGGAATGTCACTGTAACAGAGCCTTTATAGCTGACTTTTCCTTTCAGCACGGCAGATGCCCTGCCCGCCTCCGTATTATTGCTGTAGGTGATCGTATAATCTGTGCCCTTTTTCAGCTTGCTGCTGCCGTATTTTACTGTAGGCGTCGGCGTCCGTGCCTTGCCGTTATATGTGATCTTCGGGAATGTTATCGACGTTTTCGACATGGAGATCCGCTGGATCTTAAATGTGACCGTCACCGTACCGGTAAAATTGCCGATACCTGTAATGATGATCTTTGCTGTTCCTTCGTTTACATTATCCTTATAGGCAACGGTATAATCCCTGTTCTTTTTCAGCGTCGTCTTTCCGTTCTTCACCTTTGGAGAGGGTGTGACCGGCTTGGATGTATAGATATACGTCTTATTTATGCCGCCGATCATGCCGGATGTTATGGTTTTCGGCATGATGCGGAATGTGCCGCTCACCGTTCCGCTGTAGCTGCCGGTTCCAGTAATGGTCACTGACGCGGTTCCTACGGAGGTATTGTTTCCATAGGTCACCTTGTAGTCTGTTCCTTTTTTCAGCGTCACCATGCCCGTTTCCGTTCCGGCTGCCCCTGCCGCTTTGGATGCGGGGATCTGCAGCGTGACAGCAGGCTTCAGCGCCGAGCCTGTGTATTTCTGGTCCGATATCGGGCTCAGTACCGCACCCGCAGCCGCAAGGTCCACGGTCTGCACCGGCTGAACAGGGTCCGCCGCTCCCGGATCCCCCGACGGATCTGTACTGCCCGGAGTTGTACCGGCGTCGGACTCAGCATAAACAGGGCACGTCAGTACCTGCCCTCCTCCCTGAATGCAGGAGCCTGCCCACAGAAGCCCTGTGATCACCAGAGCCGCAGCAATAACTAAGCATGTATTCCTGAATAAATTCGTGCTTTTCGCATTCATATAGACCTCCGATGTGCCGAGTTTCCAGTCATTTCGGCACAGTTCATCCGGTTATTCCTATGTTTACAATAATATTCTATTTATCTTTTATAGTCAACCCCAACTTATCTATGCCCAAGACCGGTAAACGCATTCCTGCAGACAGGGATCCGGGAGGCAGCAGGTAAAGACTTTGTGATAATCAAATAAAAAATATAAAATTTCTGTATTTTTCCACTCAAAACCCATTTACTTTCCGCATCTGCCATGCTAAAATAATTTTAAATGTATATCAGTAAAGATCGGAGGGGACCTTTTGGACTGATCGGTACTGACAGAACATGTGAGACATGATAATACAACATACCGCGTCCTTGGGAATCACCGATCGAAGGATCCATGGATGTATACCGGCACAGATGTTTGTGCTGCAGCCGCTTCCGGCGGCTGGGCCGATGGGGAACGGTCGCTGCGCCGGCGCGCATCGCGGGATCTCAGTGAGTCAGGAGGTGGAAGGTATGTTTTCGTTCCAGCCGTTGCGTGACATAATGTCAAGAAACGGGATTTATGATGCCGAACTGCCTATCAGCATGACAGAACTCAATGCTATGCGAACCGGCGAACTGCTTCATTCCAGTACGCTGGACAAACTGAGCTGGTATCTCGGCAACCGTTTAGGATGCACAATCGAGGCAGAGGAGCTGTATGTTTCCTACCCAAAACAGAACGTTTCCTGCCCTGATGATTGCTATCCGCTCCGCACATAGAAAGAAGGCAATGGATCGCCGGATTTCTATCCCTCTCCCCAATCCGGAGCAACAATAGCAAGTAACAGAACAGCCCCGGCAGCCTTATGGCCGCCGGGGTTTTCTGGTGTTTTGATTCTATTTTAAATTACACGTTTACTTTACACGGGTCTCCGGTCAGCTCACGCCTGTCCGGACCGCCGCCCTCAGAACTCGTCGACGATGGCGTCCAGGTATTTTCCGTAGTTTGTCTTCTTCATCCGGTCCGCGCACTTTTCCAGCTGCTCCCTGGTGATCCACTGATTGTAGAACGCGATCTCCTCGGGACATCCCACCATCCGGCCGGAGCGCTGGGCTGCCCGGACAGCGCCTGCCGCCTCAAACAGGCTGTCCGCATTCCCGGCGTCGAACCAGGTATACTCATTGCCCAGCTTCGTCACGTGGAGGCGGTTCTGCTCCAGGTAAATGTTATTTACCGTCGTGATTTCCATCTCGCCCCGGGGCGAGGGCTTCACATCCCGGGCGATATCTATTACATCGTTACTGTAAAAATAAACACCGGGCACCACATAGTGGGAGCGGGGCCTCCTGGGTTTCTCCTCTATGGCGACCGCCCTGCCGTCATCGTCAAAATCCACGACACCGAAGGGCCGGGGATCGATCACATAGTAGCCGAAAATACCGGCGCCCTCCTTCGCGTGACTCTTTGCTTTTCGCAGCTTGCGGCGCAGTGCCGGTCCAAAGAGTATATTGTCTCCCAGGATCAGGCACACTGAGTCTTTTCCCACAAAGTCCTGACCGACCAGGAGAGCGTCCGCGATGCCCTTCTGCACCTTCTGGGTGCGGTATTCTATATGCATGCCGAACCGGGACCCGTCGCCCAGCAGCTTGACGAAGGCGTCCTTATATCCCGGCGGCGTGATAATGAGCGTGTCCCGGATCCCTGCCGTTTCCATAAGGGATATGGGGTAGTAGACCAGCGGTTTGTCATAAACCGGCAGCAGCGGTTTGCATATGGATGTTGTGATCGGATAAAGTCTCGTTCCCCGGCCTGCCGCCAGTATAATTCCCTTCATTATCTCTGTCTCTGCCTTCCCTGCCGCCGCCGGCAGCCTGTACATCTATTTCTGCTGTGCAATACATATGGTCAGTTTATTATACCGCATATAGAAAATGTAACGTTAAAAAGTAGATAAAATATCACAAAAGTCAGTGCGCAGGACAGGCTTCCATGCATTTCATGCATTTTCTCACGGTAAAGGCGTCCACCTGTTCCTGGTTCTCCGGGTCATCCCGCCATGCGCTGCAGACATCTTTCTGAAATAGCACCCGTTCCCCTTCCTGCCGGAACGCCCCCGCCGGACATGCCGCAATGCAGGGGCTCTGCAGAGCGGAACCGTTATCATCTGATCCGCATAACCTGCGGCATATATCCTGAGGATAGTCCGGGAAGCGATAATCGCCGCCCATCAGGGGCGCGTCGGTCAGTATCATGCCGCAGCAGACACGCTGCCCGTAAGCGCCGGCAATGAACCGGGAATTACGGCCAGCCGCGCCTTTGTGACAGACGGAAAGAAGCACCGCAAGCTCCGGATCCGGCATCACCTCCGGCTCCACAATTATGGTCTGATATCCCTGAATCTCCAGAAGTTCCCGGTACCGAAGGAGATAATTCTCTGCGATGAGCTGTGCCGCCGTAGTCTGGCGGATGCCCTGGGTCTCAGGCACGCCCTGCTCCGCAAACAGGAACATTTCCCTGATATTCGTGCCGAGAACGATGGCGCCCCGAACCGTCATGGCGCTGCCCCGGCTCTGCGCTGCCTGCTGGAGCAGCTGCCGTTCCTCCGGAGTGACTTCCTCAGCATCTATGGCGCAGTAAACAGGAATGTGCTGGGAAAAAGCGCATTCCTGCAGCAGAAATGTAAGTTCCCGCCGCTCCTGGGTCTCCCGGTCTTTCTGCTGGTATTGCAGCGGGATCTGCTTCTCCACATCGGCGCGGCTGCGGGGAGATTTCCAGTCTTTCTTCATCTGTTCTTCCTCCAGTGATAATCACCTTTTGGGCAGACGGCAAGACAGCGGTCGCAGTCCTGATCCACGTGATCGCTGTAATAACGCTTGTTTGGCGATGAATTGATCATGCATTCGCACTGGCGCTGGTGAAAATAACCATCTCCCATGATTGCCCCGCTGATGCAGGCGTTCTGACATGCGCGGCAGCTGCCGCACTGCAGCTCCGGATGCACATCCGCCGGTTCAAGAGGAGCGTTGGTGCCCATGCATACCAGATTGATCCGGGGGCCGTATTTCTCCGTGACCAGCGCATTGCTTCGGCCGATATACCCCATGCCGCAGCTTTCGGCAATATTGGAAAAGCGGGAACCGCAGGAGAACAGACCGCCTCCGTAAGCATCGCCGCCGTAGCACTGGTATCCTTTCTGCCGGAGGAACCGCCGGATCAGCCAGCACCGGCGCTCCAGTTCCAGGAGCGCCAGGGAGTAGAAGGGCCCGCTGTTTCCGCTGCGCACCCAGCCCCGGGTAAAGGGATCCAGCAGGCCCACGCCGATGACGAGGACCGCCCGGGCGGCAGGATAAAGATCGCAGGCTCTCCTGCCCGGCCGGGCATTCTCATTGATTCTGTTTACATCGGCAATGCCGAGCAGGTCGATCCCGCATTCTTCCGTGCAGTATCGCCTGAATTCCTCTGTGAGTTTCGGATCAGGAATAAACGTTTCCCTACTGCCGTTCACGGGAAGCCTCCAGCAGTTTGCCCCGGAGCTGGTTCTCTATTTCTGTCAGTTCCTGCTCCGCAGCCTTGCGCTTCTCCTTGCCCTCCTGCTGGATCGCCATGATCTCGTCCAGTGTGGAGATCAGCGATTCGTTGGTGTGACGGAGGGTCTCAATATCCACGATCCCTCTCTCTGATTCCTTCGCCGTCTCAACAGCAGCCATCTTAAGGGCGTCCGCATTCTTCTGCAGCAGTTCGTTCGTCATATCCGTCACCATTCTCTGGGTCTTGGCAGCCTCTGCGGAATGCTGGACGCCAAGGGCGATGACCATCTGGTTCTTCCACAGGGGGATCATGTTTACGATGGTGGACTGGATCTTCTCCGACATCACGTTGTCCGAAGCCTGGACCGTCCGGATCTGCGGCCCGGTCTGCATGGAGATGGTCCGGGTCAGCTCCAGGTCGTGAATCTTCTTCTCAAAGCGCTCGCAGCGCTGTGTCAGGTCCTGAGCCGCCTGGGCGTCCAGAGGATTACCGCTGGCCTGAGCCTTCTGCTGCAGCGCGGGCACTTCCTGCGTGCGAACCTGTTCCAGTTTCTTCTTCCCTGCCACAATGTACATGGTCAATTCCTTATAATAATTCAGGTTATACTCATACATCTTGTCCAGCATGGCAGAATCCTTCATCAGCTGGATCTGTGTCTCCTCCAGGCGGTTCTGGATGGTATTCACATTCGTCTCTACCTTGCTGTACTTCGCCTTCAGCGCATCCAGGCTGTTTTTCTTTTTCTTGAAGAACCCGATAATTTTCCCATCGTCCTGGTCCACATCGAAATTCTTCAGTTCTGTGACGAGCTGGGTGATCATATTCCCTACTTCGCCCATATCCCGGGTCTGCACAGAGCTCAGGGTCCTCTCAGAGAAGTCAGCCATTTTCTTCTGTGTGCCCGATCCGTAATTCATGATGGCATTGGAATTGGAAATGTCTATTTTATTTACAAAGGCGTCTACCTGCGCTAATTCCTTCTCACTGAGAGTATCTGCCGGGTCCAGTACCTGAGTCTGAGATGATCCCGTGATCCCCGAAAGATCCATCGTCTGCATCTGAGGCATCGCGGGCATTTCCGCGGTGTCCGCCTCCGTGCCGAATTCCAGCGTAGGTTCGTTCGATCCCAGATCGGTCAGTTTAATGTCATCCATTGTCTTTCCTCCATGATAATGTTCCATGACTTTCGTTTATATGCTAAGGCTCCGCCAGGACGGAGCCGAACCCCCGTTACTGATTGTCCGGATGCTCTTCGTTCCCAAAAGGCCCTGCCATTTCCTGGCCGGCCAGTCCGTCCCTCTCCAGCATGTTCTTCATCACATCGATGTCCGACTGCACATCCATGGTCAGATCCTCCAGCATCTGGTCCAGCAGAACACTGCAGGCGCCGTTCACAGCATCCACAGCGCTCTCTATGTCCCGTTTCGTCTCCGATGCGGAGCCGCCCGCACCCTGGCTGTCCAGCTTTACGTACGCGTTCAGCAGCTTCCGGGTTGCCGGAAGATAGTAATTCATGAACTTTCTCAGGCTGGGCGCGCTTGCCGGATCATTCTCCACCTGGGAAAAGATCCTCCGCAGGTTATTCTCCAGCTGATCCAGCTTGCCGCTCATCTCCTCCCCGGGTATGGCGTCATTCGCTTTTCTTATTTCTGCAACAAAGGCCTGACCTTCCTTTACGACTCTCCGGCTCTCCTCTGTGGGCTGCCTGTCTTGCTGTCCACCGCTCTGCCTTTCGCTCTGTGCACCGGCAGCCCCGGACTTTCTGTTCTTTTGGTAATTCCTGTACCCTTCTTCTGTCAGGAACAGAACTCTCTGTTCTTTGTCGAACCTCGCCTGGGGCAGCATGTTCATGCCGATCATCCGCAGAAGATCCTTCTTTACCCGCTCCTCGGGCTTATTCATAAATCCCGCCAGGTCCGACAAGACAATCCTGTCACTGTTTCCCACATAGGCAGCGTACTGGTTGAAATTCCTGTATGCCATCAGGTTCACGATTCCCCGGTACAGCATGTACGCAAATCCCGCCGTCCATATGACTCCGACGATCCGGTCAGAGGGATCGGCGATCATCTCCGCGCCCACCATAATATTAAAAATACCGAAGACCAGCTGCAGGATGCCCTTGATTTTCCGCGGTTTCTTCTGCAGGAAGGGGACTGCGCCGGCCTGCACTGTCTGCCTGTTCCCCGCAGACTGCCTTTGTTCCCCGGCTTCCCGGCGCTGCCAGTCCCCGTGACGCTGAACGAACAGCTTGCCGTTCTTCATCTGCAGTGACTGTTCCTTCTGCCCGAAGGTTCGGTAGTTTTCCATTTCCTTTTGGATCCCCTGGGCAAGTTCGCTGAAATCATCGCTCTCCAGCGACTCGTCGACCATCGTATCGATCCTGCTGCTTACATCTATTGCATCCTGTGTCCTGTCCATAGGCGCCTCCTGCACTCCGTTCTTTGTGCTTTTTTAATTTTATCATGGACCGCATGTTTTAGCAACGAAACATCAGCCGGACCAGACTGCCTGCAGGGAATAAAAAAGACCGCCCTTTTCAGAGCAGTCCCTTGCTTCTATTTCCAGAAATCCAGCTTATCCGGATCCAGGCCGATGTCTGCGGCGTGGAACACCGGGTTCTTCCCTTCTTTCTTCTGCCGCGCGTAATCCTTAGACGCATCTACAGCTACCCTTCCCAGAGCGAGGCAGCTGGGCACATTGATCATCGCCATCAGACCCATGGTGATATCCGCCGCGGCCCATGCCGCGTCCATGGGGATGATCGCGCCGAAGAAGATGACAACCGCGCAGATGATCCGCCAGACGAACATGAACTTCCGGCCCGGCATCACTTTCTTATTCAGAAACGCCAGGGCATTGTCCACGTAATAGAGATTTCCCAGGAGTGTGGTAAAGGCAAACATGATCATGGCAATGGTGATGAACACCGGACCGATGCTGCCGAATACTGAGGCTACCGCGTGCTGAACGTAGGGCGCTCCTGCGTCAGCGGCAACCCGGTCAACGCCGGAACAAAGGCACAGCATGGCCGTTGCGGTACAGAGGAGCAGCGTATCGATGTACACGGACAGCATCTGGACCAGACCCTGCTTTACCGGGTGCGAAACCATGGCGGACGCCGCGGCGTTCGGCGCGGATCCTACGCCGGCTTCGTTGGAGTACAGGCCTCTCTTGATGCCGTAAACCATGCAGGAACCGGCAACCCCGCTGAAAATTGCCCGGAAGTCGAAGGCATCCCGGAAGATCGCCGCAAATACGCCGGGCAGCAGGCGGATATTGACGATGATTACGATCAGGGCCAGAATCACATACATGATCCCCATGAACGGAACCATAACCTCTGTAATGTGCACGACCCGCTTCGCTCCGCCGACGATGCAGATAAAGACGAGCACCGCCAGGATCACTCCGATGACCGCCGGTGTAGACTTTGTATTATAAAAAGAATAACCGGAAAATGTTGACTGCAGGTTATAGGAACAGAGCAGATTGAACCCGAAGGCATAAGTCGCGATCAGGCAGACAACAAACACAGCCGCCAGTGTCGGTTTGCCCAGGGCATCGGAAATGTAGTATCCCGGGCCTCCGTAGCATCCGTCTTTCCTGTTCCCATGCTTATAGACCTGAGCCAGTGTCGATTCTACAAAGGCTGTCGCGCCGCCGACCAGGGCAATGAGCCACATCCAGAAAGCCGCTCCCGGCCCGCCCAGACAGATGGCCGTAGAAACGCCGATGATATTTCCCGTTCCTACACGGGAAGCGGTGGAGACCATCAGTGCCTGGAAGGAACTGACGTGCTTGTCCCCTTCGCCGTCCGGCTTTTCCATGACGACCCGCAGGGATTCAGGAAACCACCGGATCTGCAGGAACTTGAGACGGAAGGTAAAGAACAGCCCTCCCGCAAGCAGAATGATCATCAGGATCGGATAGTACATTACCGTATCCAGTTTGTTTAAAATTTCCAGTATCATACACTGCATCCTTTCTCTGTATACAAAATTCACAAAAAACACAATCCTATTTTACACGGAATTAGTATACAAAGCAATGGGTATTTTGCCGTACCGTCTTAGTGCGACAATATGTATTGCAGCACGATATACAAAATGTTATTCTTGTATTAGAAAGGCGGTGGTTCCATGGCTTCTAAAAGCGCAAATGTAATCGCAAGAGTTGAACCCGATGTAAAAGAAAAGGCTGAAGCAATACTTTCCAGCATTGGTCTTTCCGCTTCCAGCAGTATTAACATGTTTTACAGGCAGGTGATCGTATGCAACGGCCTTCCCTTCCGGCCGGTAGCACAGATGAAGCGTCCGGAAGTTCTTTCAGAAATGACGGAAGAAGCATTCAATAAGAAAATGCTTCGGGGACTTGATCAGGCGAAGTCAGGGGAAGGAGATTCTTCAGAGGATTTCTTCGAGTCCCTTAGACAGGAAATTGTGAACGAATATGTCTGAACATTACAAGACCATTATCACACCCGAAGCGCAGCAGGACGTCCGTCAAATCGTCCTGTACATCGCAGGAGAACTTTGCGCACCCGGCGCTGCCCTGCGCCTGCAGGATGAATTCGAAAAGGGCATTCAGTCTCTTGAAAGGAATCCAGGGCGTATTATAGTACTGGATGAAAACCCCTGGGGTGATTTGGGTATTAGGAAAGTCAGAGTCAGGAATTATTACGTTTATTTCTGGATCGATGACCAGCGTGCCGCCGTATGGATCACAGGCGTTATTTACGTTGGGCGGGACCAGGTCAGTCAATTGGAGAAGAAACGCCTTCCGGATCAATAAGTTTCTCCTTCATCAGACAATATTGGAGGTACAGCGTGGAGCAGATCTGGGGAACCAGCAGCTGGAAACTGAATTACACGAAATACGAGGATCACATCCGCCTGAATGCTGCCGTGACCCGGGATCGGGACGCGGCGCTCCCGGAGGAGCTTTTTGGTCTGCCCGTTACAATTCTGGGCCAGGGCATGATGAAGCCCTTTGACTGGGCATCCGCAGACCCTTCGGAATGTATAGAACTTATCTCCTCGCCGGAGGGCCCGGATGACAAGTGGAACAACAGGAACATCCGCTCCCTTGTGCTCCCGGCCGGGATCCTGCGGGTCGAGCACTACGCGCTGATGAACTGTGACCATTTGGAGCGGCTGGAGCTGACGGACCGGGATATCGACTGGGGAACGTCGCCTATGATGAACTGTGACATGCTCCATCAGATCACGCTGCATCAGTGGCGGCCGGAGAGCCGCACGCTGTGCTATCTCTGCCGGGAGCTCCCCCAGGAACTGGATATCACAATGATGCAGACAGAGCTGGGGCGGGAAGCATGCAAAGCCAGGCTTTTGTTCCCGGAATACAGCGAAATATTCAACGAGCACTATTCCGCTCACAAGATCGAATATTCCATTGAAGGGCTGGGCTACCCCTATCACCATGTTTTCCGGGACCGGCTCTTTCATTTTCAGGACTATGACCGGCTCTGGGAAAAGTACAGGAGCCGGTCGGCGGAGGAATTAACGCCTGCTGTCCTGGCCTGGTTCCGGCTCCGATGGCCCCGGGAGCTCAGCGATGAACACCGGGAGGCTTACCGGGCTTATACCGCTCCCCGGGCCGGCATGCTGATGGACTGGATCATGGAACACGGGACCGCTTCGGATCTCCATGATCTTCTGTCAGGAATCCAACCGAATCAGGACGCCCTCCGCCAGGCCTGCGATACTGCCCGGCAGATGGAGCGAACCGACTGCCTGGCTATCCTTCTGGAAAAGCTTCATGGCGAAGTACCCCGTGGCCGGGCCAAATCTTACAGTTTATGAGGTAGAACGATGAATGAATCTGCCGGCAGGGCGGGATCCATGGGCGCGATCGGCCTGGAGGTCCTGACTGCCTCCCGCAATGAATTATACATGAGTTTTCCCTATCTGGACGCAGCGCTCTGCGCCCTGGAGTTCCGCGACGCAGAGGGTGTTGTGAGCAGCGGTATGCCCGCGCCCACAGGCACTGTCGCCACAGACGGGGAGTCCCTGTGGTACCAGGGAAGCTGGCTGGCCCGCCGTTATCTGCGGAGCCGCCAGGCGGTGAACCGGGGCTATATGCATGTCCTTTTTCACTGCATCCTGCGGCACATATGGAAAGCCCGGGGCAAAGACCCGGCTCTGTGGGATCTCGCCTGTGATGTGGCAGTAGAAGCTCTGCTTTCCGAACAGAACTACGCCTGCATAGAAGAACAGGCGTCCCCTCTCAAATCCCGGTTCATCGGCGAATGCTGCCGGGACATGAAGGTGATCACCGCAGAGGGGGTATATCTGAAACTGGAGCGGAATCCGCCAGACCGGAACCGGCTGCAGATGCTGAGCCGTGCCTTCCTGTTCGACGACCACGGGCTGTGGACTCCGGAAGAGCAGCGGGAGCAGGAACGCCGCCAGGAGCAGGATACCCGGTGGAAAGATATTGCTGACCGGACCCGCACGTCCCTGGAGACCATGCCCTCCGACCAGGGCGCCGGCGGGGATCTGATGCACGACCAGATCCAGGTAGCAGTAAAAGACGATGTGGATTACCGGAATTTTCTCCGGCGGTTCGCCGCGCCTCACGAGGTCATGGAGGCGGACACGGATTCCTTCGACTATATTTATTACACATTCGGACTGCAGCATTACGGGAACATGCCCCTGATCGAGCCCCCGGAGACCCGGGAAGAAAAACGGATCGAGGATCTGGTCATCGCTGTGGACACCTCCATGTCCACTTCCGGCGACCTGGTCCGGGAGTTCCTGGCATGCACCTATGCCATCCTGCGGAGCACGGAGACCTATACGAGGAAAGTAAATATACGGATCATTCAGTGCGACAACCGGGTCCGTTCCGACGACGCGATCCACGATTTGGATGACCTGCAGGATTATATGGCCAGCTTCCGGCTCAGCGGCGGCAGCAGCACGGACTTCCGGCCGGTCTTCCAGCACGTGGAGGAACTGCAGAAATCCGGAGCCTTCCACGCGCTGCGGGGGCTGATCTACTTCACCGACGGCATGGGCATCTATCCGAAAAAGCGCCCGGACTATGACACTGCCTTCATCATGCTGGCGGAACCGCCGCCCATGGTCCATGTACCCGCCTGGGCTATCAAGCTGGTGCTGGAGCTGCCGGACCTGCGGAAAGCCCGGGAGGACGCGGAAACAGACGAACCGGACATGATAGACTGGGACGAACTGCCCCGGACGTAGCGCACCGGGCACTGCAAATGGTAGGCGCACTGCCGGGCGGAGACGCATCCGCGCCGCGCGGAGCATGCCGGTCATGGCTTTGTTGCCCCGCGACCTCGCAATAAACAGAAATTTACCTTATCACAGAAAGAACCAGGAGCAACTGACATGTCAATGAACATAAAACAGGCGAAGCAGGAGATCACGAACACACTCCGCGCCTATCTTACCCGGGATGAACTGGGCAATTATCTGATCCCCGAGAACCGGCAGCGCCCCGTGCTGCTCATGGGTCCTCCGGGCATCGGCAAGACCCAGATCATGACCCAGATCGCCTCAGAAACCGGCGTAGGTCTGGTCGCCTACACCATAACCCACCATACCCGCCAGAGCGCCATCGGACTGCCCTTCATCGAGCACCGGACCTATGACGGAGAAGAAGTGACCATCACGGAATATACCATGAGCGAAATACTCGCCAGCGTCTATGACATGATGGAGCGCACAGGCATCCGCGAGGGCATCCTGTTCCTGGACGAGATCAACTGCGTATCCGAGACCCTGGCTCCTGTCATGCTCCAGTTTCTGCAGAACAAGACATTCGGCAATCGAAAGATGCCCCCCGGCTGGCTGATCGTCGCCGCCGGGAACCCGCCGGAGTACAACCGGTCCGCCCGGGATTTTGACGTAGTTACCCTGGACCGGGTCAAGCGGATCGATGTAACGTGGGACTTCCGCGTCTGGAAAGAATACGCCCGCAGGAACAATCTTCACGGTGCAGTCATCAGTTATCTGGACATTAAGAAGGATAACTTTTACCGTATAGAAAACACGGTGGACGGCATGCGTTTCGCCACTGCCCGGGGCTGGGAGGATCTGAGCGAGCTGATATACGCTTACGAGAAGCTGGGACTTTCTGTCGACCGGGAAGTGGTTGAGCAGTACATCCAGATGCCGGAGATCGCGAAGGATTTCGCCAACTATCTGAGCCTGTACAACAAGTATCAGAAAACATACAACGTGGCATCGATCCTCGCGGGCAAATGGCTGCCCGTGACCATGACCGAGCTGCGGACAGCGCCCTTCGATGAGAAGCTGGCAGTCATCGGGCTTTTGTTCTCCCGCCTCGCAGAGGACGCCCGCCGCACCCGGCGCCAGGATGCCCTGACCGACGCGGTCTTCGCCGACCTGAAGAAATTCCGCGCCTCCCTGGGTCTTGATCACCCCGAACAAAGTCCTGGCTCGGTCGGTGCTGCGGAATGTCTGCCTGCTGCCCATGGCCAGGGCTTCCCGGATACCCCAGCTTCCCCCGCAGCGATCATGACTGCCCTTGCAGACCGCCGGGAGCAATCCCTGAAGCGGGCCCAGGACGCGGGCCAGAACGACAAGGAAAAGCGTGATCTTGCCATGCAGGAAATTTCACTGCTGACGTCCTACGCTGCGCTGCTGAAAGAGGCGGAAAGCGGAAACTCGGTTCTGTCGCCCGAGGAAGCCATGGATCTGATCCGGGAGCAGTTTACTAAACTGACCGAAGAGCGCCAGACTATCGCCGATGAGACCGGCACGCGGTTTGACAACGTATTCCGTTTCCTGGAAGCCTCCTTCGGCCAGGGTCAGGAACTGGTCATTTTCGTCACAGAGATCACCGCCGGCTACGATACCAGCTGGTTTGTTGAGAATTTCGGCTGCGACGCCTACTACCGCCATAACCGGGAGCTGCTGTTCGATGACACCCAAAGCCGCATTGCCCGGGAGATCGAATCGATGAATTCTGAGGCAGCTCCGACATCAGATCCCGGGGCAGCTCACACAGTGAATCCGTGAAATGCAGCAATCTCGCCATTCTGTCAATCGTATCGCCCCAGGATCTAATGGTTTCCGGGGCGGCTCCAGCGTCTGGACCGCGAAAGTGCCGAATCTCGCCATTTGGTCAGTCGCATCGCCCCGGCGTCTCATGGATTCCAAGACATCACACACTGTGAATCTGAAAAAAGCAAATATCCCCGTGCTCCTGAATGGAGCCGGGGATGCTTTATATTTTGTCAGGATTCAGATCCCATTGGTGCTCCGGACGATGAATCATTTGAAGAGCCAGTTGAAGCCCCTTGACCATTTGCGCCAGGCCCCTTTGTACCCTTGCCGGACGCAGAATCCGTTCCTTTGCCAGCCTTGACCGTGGTCAGCTTGGTGCTGCCAGAATATATGGTATAACTGCTGCCGGATTTCAGTTCGGAGCTGGCATATACCAGATTCTCAGCATCCTTGGCGACCTTAACTGAGTAAATCGTCTTGCCGGAGCTGTCTTTGACAGTCAGTGTCGATCCTGCGCTCAGTCCGCTCACATCTGTGGAGATGACCGGCACTGTAGAAGTGCTGGACGTGGACTGGGCCATGCCGCTGCTGCCCACTGCCAGAAGTGTGCCTCCGGTCATTTTATATTCATCTCCATAATCCAGAGCGCCGTTGCCCCTGCTGACCGGACCGAAGACTGTAACTTTTCCGCCGGTCTGGGTGATACTGGTATTGGCATCCAGACCGTCGCCTTCTGCGTTGACCGTGATCGTGCCGCCGGTTATGGTCAGGTAACCTTCCGAGTTTTCCATACCGCCCCGGCCGCCGAATCCGCCGCCTCCTGGGCCGCCGGATGAGCCATCGCCGGACCCGCTGTCATCGGAATCATTGCTGCTGCCCGGTTTCTGGGGACGGTCACCTGACGGGCGGTCACCCGTTTTGGGCGTTGCGGAGGTCGTCCCATCCGTATCCGAGCTGCTGGAATCCGAGGCCTCCGTCGTATCTGAGGCTGTCGTCGTATCCAGGGACACTGTCGTATCCGCTGAAACATTTTTGACTGCAGACGACTCTGATGACCCCGACGAATCGGAAGATCCGGACGCCCCGGAAGAAGACGACTCGTCCTTGCTCTCCGCCGTCTCTGTGCTGTTTCCGCCGGCTGCGTTTATGCCGTCATCGCTGGACGTCACATTGACAGTGCCGCCGTTTATCACGATCTCCGGCGCCTCCAGTCCTTCATAACTTTTGCTTACCGTTATTTTCCCACCGTCAACGGTCAGAGTTTCGTCCGCGTGGATAGCGTCGTCGCCGGAACTGATCTTAATCGTTCCGCCGGTGATCCAGACCGCCGTCTTTACATTCATGCCGTCATCGCCCGCTGTGATATTGAACGTGCCGCCTGAAATGTAAAGAAAGCCTTTGTCAGAATCTTCTTCGTTCGTCGTCTTCAGACCCTTATTATCCGCGGAGATCGTAAATGTGCCGCCGGTGATCTCCAGCCGGTCTTTGCCGGTCAGACCATTATTCCCCGCGTCGATCTTCCAGGTTCCGCCGGTGATCCGGAGATCGTCCGTGCTGTGAATGGCATCGTGATTGCTCTTCAGCGTCAGTGCTCCTTCGCCGTTCAGCACCAGGTCCGCTTTACTGTAGATCGCCGCGTCCGTATCGCTGGATGAGGACAGGCCGCTGACTGTTATGGAATTGGATGTGCCAGACGCGGTAGAAATCGTGACTTTGTCTCCGCTCTTTATATTGACCGCCGGCTTGCCGCTGACTTTAAAGGTCGCGCCGTTCAGCACGATGACCACCTTCTCGTCATCGCTGACCTTTACTGTCACGCCGCCGGTAAATGTTCCCGAGAGAACGTAGGTACCAGCCTTTGTAATAGACACAGCGGAACTGCTCCCTTTGATCTCTGTATAGTCCGAGGACTTCCAGTCGGAATAAGAGTCAGAGTCCTTCACATTAATATCATCGGATGTAAGGAAAAGTCCGCCGAACTTGCTGCTGACCGTCTTCGCCGAACAGGAAGAACCGGAAGAATCGGACGACCCGGAGGATGATGCTCCCGACAGTCCCGGGACGCTGCATGCTCCCAGCATACATACCATGACAGCCGCAGCAAGACCTGCCGTCAGAACTTTGCGCAATTGCCTGTTTTTCATGATAACGCCTCCCTTTCTGCTCCCGTCTGGAGCACCACCTTCAGGTTGCCGTTGCGGACCCGGATCGCGTCCAGGAATTCCTTCTCGCGATTCAGGTCCCTGAGCTTTAACTGATAATCTATGTCAAGCATGCTCCCGAGGTTCACCGTGCGGACGCTGATTCTTCGGCAATCTTCCGTGTATTCCTCGAACACGTCCTGGAACGCGCGGGTGTAATCCAGATCCTCGGGGATGCGGATCTGCAGATGGCGGCTCTTTCCGTCCCCGGCGCCGAACCGCGTCTTTGTGAGGATAAGAAAGAACAAAGCCACGGCTGCCGTTATGACTCCGCCGAATACGACCTGGCCTATGCCGCAGCAAAGGCCCACCGCCATAGAATAGAATATGAACAGGATCTCTCGCGCCGTTCCCGGAGCAGAGCGGAACCGTATCAGGGAGAATGCTCCCATGACCGCCACCGCGCTTCCCAGGTTGCCGCTGGTCATCATAATGACCGTCAGGACAAGGATCGGGAGCACCGCCAGGGTAATAATATATTCTTTTTTCGCTTCCCTGTCACAGAGTCGGTAGACAAGCGCGATGACAATGCCCATGACCATGGCTGCTCCGATACAGATTAATACGCTCTGCGCCGACAGGTCACTGCTCCCGGTGGCTGTCGCTGCCGCCGCAGATGCTGCCGTGCTTCCTGTCGTGCCTAATATACTGCTGAACATAATGCTCCCCTCCTTTTATATACTGCCGGCAGGATCCAGTGACTGGAATGCAGCTCCCTGCTCCGGCATATGTCCGCCGTGTCTTATAGTATAATCGGCGGCAAACCGCTGGTATTCCTTCCATATGCTCCCTGACATATCTGACAGTTTCCTTCCTGCATCCGCCGTCCTGTCCCGATTCGTCTTTCGTGCTCTCTGCTCCTGGGTATAGCATGCTTCATATTTTGAGAAGGATCCAGGAAAAACACCCAGGCGTTTCAGGGATCGCACGAGTCCCATGGGCAGCGCCCGGTTCGTCTTCAGTTCCATGATCGCGTCTCCGCCCAGGTCCAGCAGATGACCGCTGCTCCCGGCTCCAAGGAAAAGATCTGCCGTCCGGTACCGGATGTTTCGGTCTATGGTCGCCCGCAGCTCGGGAGCATCGATTCCCCGGTAGGACAGGCGGTCATAGGCGATAAACATGCTGGGCTCCAGGTCATACTGGTCGAGGAACCAGATGATCTCATCCAATGTCCGAGTCCTGCCCTCCGGGCGCCAATCACCCTTCAGCAGAGCTTCCGCCTCGGCAAGAGAGAGACTTTCCCTCCGCTTATATGTTATGCCGGAATATTTTTTCTTCAGTTCTATAAATACCGGCTGCTCCCGTTCCGACGTTCCGTAGCTCCTCATCCTGAGTTTCTGTCGGAACGCTGGTTTCTCCATGGAATCTGTAATTAACCGGTGATCCGGTGTGTCATAATAGAGGCTGCAGTTCGTGCCCTCATAATAGATATCCGGCCGAAAATACTGCTGCAGGATCTTCATGAGCGCCGGAAGCTCCTCTGCCGGCACCCGGTATTTCTGTTCTTTTCTTCGGAAAATCTGCTGATAGTCCATATCCGGTTCCTCCTTTCTGACCTCATCATATATAAACTCTTTGTAAACTGGCTGAACTGGATTCGTCGTTTTTCAGGCGGCTCTGCGACGATTCCATGCCGGCTTTGTGATGCTCCCGGGCGGATTTGTGAAGATTGTGTCGGATGCCTGATTTGTTTGTCATTTTCAGGATGTTCCCGGACATAAAATCACACCTGACGCTGTTCGGTCCGTCATTTTCCTGTCATACCTGCAACAAAGGGCTCTATTAATATAGGGATTACAAAGACATCAGCCAGCTCCCCATAGATCGCTTTTGATCACGCGGGAGACGGACCTGCGAAAAACATTAAAGGAAAGGAGTCAGCTATGAACACGCCTAAGGATAAATCAGATACTAAAACCGCAAGAACAAAAAATAACAGACTGCCGGACCGCACCGCCGTACTTATCCCGGCGTATGAACCGGAAACGGCGATGCTGATCCTGATCAGCGATCTTCGGATCGCTGGCTTCAGCGGTCCCTTCATAGTCGTAGACGACGGGAGCGGGCCGGATTACCAGCCGATATTCCGTGAAGCGGAGCGGCTCGGCTGCATGGTCCTGACCCACCCCGCCAATCGGGGCAAGGGCGCAGCGCTCCGGACGGGGATCCAATATACCGCAAGCCACTTTCCGAAGGTTTCATATATTGTAACGGCGGACGCGGACGGCCAGCATCTGCCGAAGGACATTCTCCGCGTCTGCCGGGAGGCGGAACGGGAGGACGCAGGGGCTGCGGTCAGTGAGGCAGGGCCGGCGCCGGGCGGGAATCAGAGGGCGCCGGCTCTGCTGCTGGGGACACGGGATCTCGGGGGCGCGGAGGTGCCCCTGAGATCCCGGTTGGGCAACAGTTTTTCTGCCCTCTACTTCCGGCTGACCACCGGCGTCCGGTGCCCGGACACACAGACCGGCCTGCGGGCCATACCCCGGCGGCTTTTCGCAAAGGCGCTGGACACGCCGGGAGACAGGTACGAATACGAGATGAATTTTCTCACCGCCTGTGCCCGGGATATACGGATGATCCCTATAACTACTGTCTACGAGGCGGGCAACGGGAGCTCCCATTTCCAGACGGTCAGAGATTCTGTCCGTATTTACCGGACGCCTCTTCGGTATATTGCCGCTTCCCTGATCTCCGCAGGCATAGACCTGGGTCTCTTCACCATACTGATCATGCTCTTCGGCTCCGGAACCATTGCGCTGATGGACACGGCTTTCGGGACCATCCTTGCAGCAACGGTCATCGCGCGGATCATGTCGGGCAGTGTAAACTTCCTTCTCAACCGGTTCTGGTCCTTCGAAGAAAATAACGCAAAAAGCGGGGCGCCGGCGGGGCAGATGATCCGTTATTTCATTTTGTTTCTGGGGATCATGGCCGCCAGTTCCACCGTTGTCTCCGTACTCTCTATCCTCCCGCTGCCTCTGCCTTTGATCAAAGCGATCACGGATACTGGTCTGGCCGTATGCTCGTTCCTCGTACAGAAGAACTGGGTATTCCACCGGGCAGGCCAGCCGGAAGAATCAGCCGCAGCCAGGGCTTTGTTCCCAGAAAAGGAGAATGTGCAATGAAGAAGAAAACTGTAAATGCCGCAGGCCGGAAACGACCCTGGCTCTTTATCCTTTACATGACCGTCCTGGTCTGCTTTACCGCCTATGTGATGCTGGACACCTTCGTCCTTCCCAGTGTGGAAAGTTCATCGGCTTCCTCGGCCTACGCCTCGGAAAACAGTAAAGACCAGTCGTCCGGATCCGGCTCGTCAGAGTCCTCTGATGATTCCGCGGTAACCACAGACACGACATATAAAGACGACAACATCCAGGTCACACTGACTGCCAAACGGGTCGCAGACACTGCGGTATACATAGCGGACGTTAAGGTCAGCGACGTATCTTATCTGAAGTCCGCCCTGGCCCAGAACAGCTACGGCCGCAACATTAAGGAGACCACCTCCTCCATGGCTTCATCCAATAATGCAGTGCTGGCCATAAACGGAGATTACTACGGATTCCGGGATTACGGATACGTGCTCCGCAACGGTACCCTTTACCGAAGTGAAGGCGGGGACAGCCAGGACCTGGTAGTAAACAGCGACGGCAGTTTCTCTATCATCAATGAGTCAGAAACATCCGCCGAAAGCCTGGAAAAAGCCGGCGCTCTCCAGGTCTACTCCTTCGGTCCCGCACTGGTAAACAACAGCAAGATCCTCGTATCCGACAGTGATGAAGTCGCTCAGTCCATGAATTCCAATCCCCGTACCGCCATCGGCATGGTCAGCCCTCTTCACTACGTGTTCGTCGTTTCCGACGGCAGAACGTCCGAGAGCGCCGGCCTGAGCCTGAAAGAGCTGGCCCAGGTCATGAAGGACGCAGGCTGCACCGTCGCCTACAACCTTGACGGGGGCGGCTCCTCCACCATGTACTTCAACGGGCAGGTGGTGAATAATCCCACCGGCGGCAGAGGCGGCAACGGCTCCAGCGAGCGTGAAGTCAGCGACATCATTTACATAGGATAGAACCAAGCCCTGACCCGACGAAATCCAAAAGAGATCAAAGGAGGCACAGATCATCATGAGAACATATAAACACGCATCACAAAAAACAAAAGGACCGGCTGTTAAGCCCGTCCTGCACTATATCATCGCGGCAGCAGCCGTCCTGCTGTTCGCCCTTATATATGATCACTACTCCCACGGCGTCCATTCTCTGTTTATGGACCTGGCGTTCCTGATCCCCCTCGCCGGCGGTCTGCTTGTCTGGCTGGGCAGTCGGGGAATTCCGATCTGCGCGCCCGGCATAACCGGCGCCGCAGGCGACGCTGCTCGGCGATTGGTCACTGCCCGCCGGAGCCTCGCCGCCGGGATCATCACCCTGACCGCCGGCAGCATTATGGAGGGGATCTTCCTTATCGCCGGCACATCCTCCAGGTACATCATCGCCTATCCTGCAGCAGGAGCCGTTCTCCTTGCTATTGCGGCAGTTTACAGGCTCAGGGCCGGTACTGCCAGTTCCCGTCTGGATCCCTCAGCAGCCGTCCGCATTCCAGGACCCGCTCCCCGGCGCCCGTCAGATCCCGATACAGCAGCTCCTCTCCCCTGTCCGCATCGATGATCCGCAGGAAGGCGTTCTGGACCCTGCCGAAGGTCATGGAACGCCGCTTTTCTTTCAGCATGTCCAGCCGGAGCGTAATGGCGCAGACCCGCTCCGGTATGCGGTCGATGTCTATATCGATCGTTTCATCGTCCCCCTCTGCATAGCCGGTCCGGCTGTCGCCGTTATGGCGTACTGCGCCCTCCAGTGCCGAGGGGTTTTTATAATCCACCCGGACCGGAGCCGGGAGCGCCTCTCCCGCTGAAGAGGAAAATTCCAACTCTGCAGATCCGTCGCAGTCCACGGCGGTCTTGCGGCGGGAGGCAGCCAGTCCTCCGAAATATCCCCCGGAATACTGCCTCTCATAGGCGTCCCAGCCAAATCCAATTGTTATATGTTTCGCTCTGATCGCAATATTTTCCACGGTTCTTCTCCTATCTTCCCAGCACGAGCCACAGGAATACATAACCGACGGTCACTGCCGTAAGTGTAAACGAAATGCCGATCCTTCCGAATTCGCGGAAGCTTACTTCGTATCCTCTCTGGCGCAGCATGCCTACGCCGGCAATATTTGCTGACGCTCCTACCGGCGTCATATTGCCTCCCAGCGTCGCTCCGATCAGCAGCCCGAAATACAGCAGGGATGGATCCGCCCCAGACGTTTCCGTCAGCGTCTGGAGAACGGGCAGCATGGTAGCCACGTAGGGGATGTTGTCTATAAAAGCGGAAATAGCAACAGATCCCCAGACGACGATGGTGTACAGCAGGAACACGTTGGTTCCGCCCACCCTTGCAATGATGTCCGCAAGGTCGCCGATGATGCCCGCATTGGTAATGCCCGCAACCACCAGGAACAGGCCTGCCAGCAGCAGGAGGGTCTGATAATCCACGCCCCGCAGGGTGCCCAGAACGCCCCGGGATTCCTGAAATATTCCTTCCCACATCATGCAGATCAGGGCGCCTGCGACACAAATGATGCCGTTTGTCAGACCCGGTTTATCGGGCAGGAACGATGCGGCGATGAGGCAGCCGATCTGGGCCAGAAGGACGAAGGTGGGCACAAGGCTTGTAACGTCGGTATATTCGTCTGCCTGAACCGGTGTCTTCTCTTTCCGGAACAAAAACATCATCAGCGGAACGGTGGCGACCGCCCCCAGCTCCACGGCGAAAAATATGCCAGGCTTTCCGTTCATCCAGAAGAAATCCATAAAATCCATATGGGCATAGGCTGCCAGCATCATGGATGTAGTATCGCCGATCAGGGTAGCCGCTCCCTGCAGATTGGAGGAGACCGCGATGCTGATGACAACCGGAACCGGATTTACCTTCAGCTTGCGGCAGACGGCAAGACCCACCGGCGCCACCATGAGGACGGTGGATACGTTGTCGATCAGCGCGGAAATGACCCCCGAGAACAGTGAAATAAATATGGTCACCCACATGACATTGGGCGCCAGGTCCAGCAGGTGGTCCGCAATGCGGTTGGGCATCCGGGACCGGATAAAATAGCCGACGGTGATCATAGTCCCAAACAGCATCATGAGAATATTCCAGTCAATGGCTGTCAGAATCTCATGGGGCGCAAGGAGTCCCATGGCTCCGTAGACTGCCGAAGCTGCCAGAGCTGCCCAGGCCCGCCAGTCCGGTTTGATAATCATCACGGCATACATGACGATGAATATGATAAGCGCTGCGGTCTTCAATATTTTCCCCTTTCAGTGATCCGGGCCTGCCGGGAAACGGCCGGTTCCGGCTTTGTTCCAAAGGTACCTTGAACTTGTTTTCTGTATATCATATAATGAATCAGAGTTAGTTGGTCTGAGTGAAATTCTATCATCACTCTCAGAGAAAGGTCAATACGGTACTGCGGAATATCCGTCAATATCAGGCCGGATCACAGGGTTTCGGAACTTGCAATATTCAGACTTTATTATTATCCTGTTCAGAAAGGAAGTATGCCATGATATTACTTTCCTGCAGCATCCGCCTCCACCGGCCGGGCGGCCCACCTGCCGCAATACCTGTCGCGGGAACCGGCAGCGTCGACCCTGCCGCAGGGACCCGCTCCAGAGAAAACCGGGACGCGGCAGAGGCTCCGCCCCGCCCTAATGTAAAAGCAGAAGTCCGGCGCAGCGGCCACCGCCTGCAGGTCTTTATGACGACGATGCAGCCGGTAATACTGGACCAGCTGAAAATCACATGGCACGAGGCATTCCTGCCCGATGACCGGGTATTCGTCAACGGCTGGCAGTCCTGGACCGAGAGCTGTGAGCGATCCGTCCAGGATACAGTAACCGGTCTGAACCGGGTGCCCCGCTCCGCCGTCCGCCGCTGGTCCATGGACAGCTACGGTGATTACCGCTTCGCGTCGTACAGCCTCAAACCTGGCCGTTTTCACGGCTGGAGCTACTGCTATATCCGGTCGAAGAAGACATTCTGTCTCTACGCGTCGCTATCTGAAGCCAGCGGGTTCAGCAAGTTTACCGTGGATACGTCCAGCGGCAAAGTCTACTGTGAAAAGGAAGTCAGCAAACGGGTCTACCAGGGCAGCCCGGAGGAGCCTCAGACTTATTGTCTGGTGGATCTCTATCTTGATGTGGGTTCAGAGCAGGAGGTATTCGACGGCTGGTTTGCTGCCATGGACATCCATCCCCGCAGACAGGAGCCGGCTCAGGCCTATACGAGCTGGTACCGCCACGGCCACGATATAGACGAGCTGAAACTGCTCCACGATCTGGCAGGGGTCCGCTGGGCCCGCTCCCACTCGCCCTATGTGCTGTTTCCATTTAACCAGTTTATCATAGACGACGGATGGGCCAGCCACATGGGAGACTGGCTGAAACCGGACGTCTCCAAATTCCCCGAAGGCATGCCCATGCTGCGGGACGCCATACGCCGGGCGGATCTGACCCCCGGCATCTGGATCGCTCCCTTTGTCGCAGAAAAGGACTCTGAACTGATTGCCCTCCATCCGGACTGGTTCCTTCTCGACGAGAAGGCAGCCCGGAAACAGCAGCGGAAGGACAGCCGCAGCGCAGGGCAGAAGAATATTCTTCAGAGTGCAGCCGCCGGCGGCGCTGCCCTGGCAGGACGGGCGCTGACAGGAGCTGCCCGGCTGATCCGCATGCCCGGCAGCCGGAACACCAATGCCCCCGACCCGTCTTCGGATGGTGGGACGCCCGAAGAATCTCCCAAAGACACCTTCCTCTGCGCCGGCAGCAACTGGAGCGGCATCCGCGTTCTGGACTTTTACAACGAGGACGCCCGGGCATACATCAGAAAATGCATTGAGACCATTGTCCATGAATGGGGATTTTCCCTTCTGAAGATGGACTTCCTCTATGCGGTCTGCATGCAGACCCCGCCGGACAAAACAAGAGGCCAGGTCATGACCGAAGCCATGGAATTTCTCCGGGACTGCGCCGGCGATGCCGAGATCTTCGCCTGCGGCACACCGCTGATGCCCGCCTTCGGCGTGGCAGATTTCTGCCGGGTCACCTGCGACACCGGTGAGGAATGGGACGATCATCACCTGGCCCGCTATGCCTATCTGGAACGGAATTCTGCCAGAGGATGCCTGCTGACCGAACTGGGACGCCGCCACCTGAACGGCAGGGCTTTCCAGTCCGGATCGGATACCTTCACGCTGAAGCTCAGCGGGAACGTCAATTCGCCCCTCTACCAGCGCAGCGTGGACACTGCCAAGATCGACGCCCTCTGCAACGGCCTCCTTGCCATCTCCGACGACGTTATGGAATATTCGCCGGAGATGAAGCAGCTGGTCCAGGCCCTGCCCTACTACCGGAACGGTGTGATCCAGTCCGTCGCTCTGGATCACAGGAGCCTGACCCTTACCTTCACCCTGGACGGGGAGAAGGAAGTGATAGAATTGAAGCTATAGCCATTATAAAAGAGCGCCTCGAAAGGCTGAGTTAGTCCTCCGAGGCGTTCTATTATATTTTTTGTTCAGATTCTATTACAGCTTAACGTTGTAATAGCTGTCCTTGCCGCGGTACTCCGCTACAGAACCAAGCTCCTCCTCGATTCTCATCAGGCGGTTGTACTTGGCGATACGGTCTGTACGGCTCATGGAACCGGTCTTGATCTGGCCTGCGTTGGTCGCTACTACCAGATCCGCAATGGTGGTATCCTCAGACTCGCCGGAGCGGTGGGATACAACGGCGGTATATCCGTGCTCCTTAGCCATCTCGATGGCATCCATGGTCTCTGTCAGCGTTCCGATCTGGTTCAGCTTGATCAGAATGGAGTTAGCTGTTCCCAGCTCGATACCCTTCTTCAGGTATGTGGTATTGGTAACGAACAGATCGTCGCCTACCAGCTGGATCCTGTCGCCCAGCTTAGCGGTCAGCTTCTGCCAGCCTTCCCAGTCGTTCTCAGCCAGTCCGTCCTCGATGGAGATGATCGGATACTTCTCGACCCACTCCTCATAGAGAGCGATCATCTCGTCGGATGTCTTCTCCCCTTCGCCGGATCTTACCAGGTTGTATACGCCCTTCTCCTCATCGAAGAACTCGGAGCTTGCAGGATCCATGCAGATGCCCATGTCCTCGCCGGGTTTATATCCCGCAGCCTTCATGGCCTCTACGATCATCTCCAGGGGCTCCTCATTGCCGTTCTTGCAGGAAGGCGCATATCCGCCCTCGTCGCCGACAGCTGTAGAATATCCTCTCTTCTTCAGGATGTTCTTCAGCGCGTGGAATGTCTCAGCACCCATGCGTACAGCCTCGCGGATGGAGTCTGCGCCGACAGGCATGATCATGAACTCCTGCATGTCAACAGTGGAATCCGCGTGCTTGCCGCCGTTCAGTACGTTCATCATCGGAACGGGCAGGACCTTGGCATTGGCTCCGCCGATATATCTGTACAGCGGAAGTCCGCAGCTGTCAGCCGCAGCCCTTGCAGCAGCCAGGCTGACTGCCAGTGTGGCATTGGCGCCCAGATTGCTCTTAAAATCTGTTCCATCCAGCTCGATCATGGTCTCATCGATCAGGTTCTGATCGAAAACGTTAACGCCGATGAGCTTGGGTGCGATCACATTATTTACATTGCCAACGGCCTTCAGTGTTCCCTTGCCGTCATATCTTGACTTGTCTCCGTCACGCAGCTCAAGAGCTTCTCTCTCGCCGGTGGATGCTCCGGAGGGGACGATGGCTGCGCCGAATGCGCCTGCCTCAGTCTCTACCTCGCACTGAACCGTCGGATTGCCGCGGGAGTCCAAAACCTCTCTCGCTGTGATCTTGCTGATCGGATCTGCAAATACATTCATAAGATATCCTTCCTTTCCTACCTGTTTCTATTCCGCACTGCGGTTGGTAAGCTTTATAGAACAAAGCCCTGACCGGCCTGCTCTCCCTCATTATACTGTTTTCTTCCATCCGTTGCAACGAAAATACATATGCGTTTTCCTGTAAACTTCCGGTCAGGGAATATTATCATTTCTTATGACCGTGGTGAAATGTTTCTCTCGATTTATTTCGTTTATTTCGCGAAATGCGTTGTTTCGTTTCGTTTGATATGCTATAATTTTCGAACAAGGAGGTGCCGCCATGAATTATATCTCATCTGCCCAGGCCGCGGATCGTCTGGGGCTGACTGTCAGGCGGATTCAGCAGATGTGCCGCTCTGGGGAAATCGACGGTGCTGTCCGCCGCGGCAGAACGTGGTGCATCCCGGAAGATGCCCTGAATGATCGCTTATCCATCGTCTCAGGCAATACATTTTCTCTAAGAGAACCGGGTATTTCATACCGGTCCCGCAAGGCTGGAGATGTTCCGCCTGCAGCAGATGTCCGCCTGCCCCTGCCTGTCGGGATCTCCAGCTATCGTGAGGCGGTAACCAATTATTATTACGTGGATAAGACGCTGATGATCCGGGATTTCATCGACACACTGCCCAAGGTGTCCCTGTTCACACGCCCCCGCCGTTTCGGCAAGACGCTCAATATGGACATGCTCAGAGTGTTTTTCGAGCGATCCGATGAGGATACATCTGTTTATTTTCGCGGCAGAGCCATCTGGTCTTGCGGCGAAAGATACCGGCAGTTTCAGGGAAAATATCCCGTAATATTCCTTACACTGAAAGATGCCAAATTCAGCACCTGGGCCGAGACATTCCGGGACCTGACGGACACCATACGTCAGGAGTTTGCCCGGCACAGCGAGGTAGCCAGGAGTTCCCGCTGCAATGACTTTGAGAAAGATTTCTACCACAGGGTCATGGAGGGAACAGCAGACGAGGCAGCTCTGAGCCGCTCTCTGTCCGTTCTGTCATCCATGCTTACGCATCACTATGGAGAGCCGGCGGTGATTATCATCGACGAATACGATACGCCTATCCAGATGGGACATCTGCATGGATATTACGATCAGGTCACTGAGTTCACCCGGAATCTGTTTTCCGGCACATTCAAGGATAACCACTGCCTTGCCTATGGTTTTCTCACAGGGATCCTGAGTATCGCACGGGAGAGCATTTTCAGCGGAATGAATAACCTTAAGGTCCATTCCGTTCTTGACCGCCGCTTCAGCAGCTACTTCGGATTTACTGCAGACGAGGTTCGGCAGATGCTTGATTACTACGGCTATGGAGACCATCTGGAAGAAGCATGCCGCTGGTATGACGGCTACCATTTTGGTGACAGCGAGATTTTCAATCCCTGGTCCGTTATCAATTACATTGACGAGGGCTGCGTACCCCTGGCATACTGGCAGTCCACGGGGAGCAATGAGATCATCGGAGAGATCATTGCCCATGCCACGCCGGAAATCACAGAGAACCTGAGACGGCTGATGCAGGGTGAGTCAATAGCCGCTTACGTGGATACCAGCGTCATATATCCTGACATACCCCGGAGACCTTCGACGATCTACAGTTTTCTTCTCGTTGCCGGTTATCTGAAGGCCCTGGATATCCATGTTCAGGGTGACGGTAATTATATGTGCCGTCTTTTGATTCCCAACAGGGAGATATCCTTTGTTTACGAGAAGGAGATCCTTTCCCGCCTGCAGCCTCCGGCGGCAGAATCTATCGCCCTCGCGATCCAGCAGGCCGTGATCAGCCGGGACACAAGGAAGCTCCAGGAGAAGATTCAGGAGTACCTTGCGGAAACCATCAGCTATTACGATACCGGAAGTGAAGCATTCTATCAGGGTCTGATGATCGGGCTGTGCGCTGTATTGAACAATCGTTATATCGTGACTTCGAACAGGGAGTCAGGGCTGGGACGTTTTGACATACAGCTAAAACCCCTGGAAAAAGGGCTTCCCGGCTTTATATTCGAACTGAAATCAACGAGAGACCAGGAGGCGGATCTCCGCTCCCTCGCAGGCAGTGCACTTCAGCAGATCAGACGGAAGGATTACGATACAGATCTGAAACAGGCAGGAGTTTCGGCGATCATTCGCGTCGGCATTGCGTTTTGCGGAAAGAACGTGGAACAGATTGCGGAAGACTAACCTGCAGTACGAGAGTGCACTTGCACTGCCCTCTTTGCTTCAGTATAATTGAGAAAACGGCCGGTCAGGGCTTTGTTGAAGAAGAAAGGAGACACCTATGTCATTACATATTTCCGTGGATGCCAAGGCACCCGTAGCTAAAACAGTACTTATGCCAGGGGACCCGCTGCGGGCCCAGTTTATTGCGGAGAATTTTCTGGAAGGGGCTGTTCGTTACTCTGAGATCCGTAACATGTACGGCTATACCGGTACATATAAGGGCGTTCCGGTTTCCGTGCAGGGCAGCGGCATGGGCATGCCTTCCATGGGCATCTATTCATGGGAGCTGTTCGAGCAGCACGGTGTAGAGAACATCATCCGCGTCGGTACCGCCGGATCCTTTGACCCGTCGATCAGGGTTGGCGATACGATCGTGGCTCTTGCCGCATCCACAGACTCCAGCTATCCCAACATGCTGAAACTGGACGGTTATTATGCTCCCTCCTGCGACTACGATCTTCTTGTCAAGGCACAGAAAGCGGCTGCGGACAGCGATCTCACATTCCGTGCAGGCAACGTATTCTCCAGCGACCATTTCTATGAGGCGGATCCGGACTGGTGGAAGGGCTGGCAGCATCTGGGCGTTCTGGGCGTTGAGATGGAAGCGGCGGCGCTGTACACCAACGCGGCTTATCTGGGCAAACGTGCCCTGGCCATCATGACCATCAGCGACCATTTCGTCACAGGCGAGACAGCCACCGTAGAACAGCGCCAGCATGACTTTACGGATATGATGACGATCGCTTTGGAGACAGCGGTGCTGTGCGCGGAGGAGGAGTAACCATGGATGCCAGCGATACCGGCATTAAGGAACGCGTCATGGACGCACTGCTTGAGCTGGCAGGATCTTGTCAGCTTAAACGGCTGATTCTTTTCGGGTCACGGGCCCGGGGCGATTACCTCAGAACGAGCGATATCGATTTGGCGGTCAGCGGCGGCGATATCGTTCGGTTTACGCTGGATGCAGAAGATGAAATCCCAACGCTTCTGAAGTTTGACATAGTCAACCTTGACGGACCGGTAAACAGCGATTTGCTTCATTCCATCGAGAAAGAGGGAATTATTATCTATGAAAAAGTTTGAAAATTTCTGCCGCGCTCTGGATAATCTGGCAGACATCTATACCTGCGACGAACCCTACAATACAGTAACAACGACAGGATTGGTAGGATTATTCGAGATTTGCTTTGAACAGTCCTGGAAAGCCATGAAGGAAATACTCACAGATCAGGGCATATCAGAGAGCCAGACCGGTTCTCCCCGCAAGGTGCTGAAATCCGCTTATCAAGCTGGCATGATCCGTGATGAAGATCTCTGGCTGGATGCCTTCGCATCCAGGAATAACGTTGCTCACGCATATAATCAAGACATTGCTTTGAGCATCATCCAGAGGATCAAATCTGACTATTACGATATGTTCTGCCGTCTGAAAGAAGAGATCGAATCGAACTGGTTATGAAGAAGCACGCCATCATTCCCATATTCATACCTCATCGAGGCTGTCCCCACAACTGTGTCTTCTGCAATCAGAAGGAAATTACCGCCCGGTCGGACGATGTTTCGCCGGAAGATGTACGCAGCATCGCGGATACCTGGCTCAGTACGCTGGGATCTCTGGATTCCGCAAACATAGAGATCGCATTTTACGGCGGCAGCTTTACAGCGATCCCACTGGAGGAGCAGTCTGCTTTTCTTTCTGTCGCGAAGGAATATCTTGATAACGGCCGCATCGGCGGCATTCACCTTTCTACGCGGCCGGACTGCATCGATGCAGATATCCTGGACAATCTGAAGCGCTTCGGCGTCACTGCCGTGGAACTGGGCGTCCAGTCCTTCAGTGAGGAAGTCCTGCGTCTGAGCTGCCGGGGGCACGGTGTTTCCTGTGTTTACAGAGCCTGTGATATGATACGGGATTACGGATTCCGTCTGGGAATCCAGCTGATGATCGGCCTTCCTGGTGATTCGGAAGAAACCTGCATTGATTCCGCGCGAAAGACTGCTGAAATCAGACCGGAACTGGCACGGCTTTATCCGACTATCGTACTTGACCACACGCCATTATTTGAGATGTACCGTGCAGGCACTTACGCTCCGCTAAAGCGGGAGGATGCGGTCAGGATCACAGCAGAAATGTACGAGATCCTCGACGAAGCCGGTATCCAGATCATGCGTGTCGGCCTGAAAAGCAGCGATATCATTGCCGAGGGCGGCGCAGTAAACGGCGGCACCTACCATCCCGCCTTCCGCCAGCTGGTGGAGGGATACCTGGCGCGGCAGCAGATCAGCGGACTGCTTGATTCTGTAATTACCGGAACAGACGACGCCGGCCCTGCAACTGACGCAGGGGCTGTCCGAATCCGCATATATTCCAATGCCCGCTGGTTTTCTAACATGATCGGCAATCAGTCGAAGAACCGCATATACTTTTCTGAACATTATCCTCAGCTGAACATCCGCTATATGGTGGATAATGAACTGGCGGACAGAGAATTTCGCGTTGAGCGGGTTTGATATCCCTGCGATTCGGGTCACAACAGAGAAAGGCTTTGTAATGAAAAATTACGCCGGGACAACATATATCTCTCACGACGCTAAACCACAGCTAATGGACCTGCTCCGGAGCATGGGCAGATCAATTATGACTGTTCCGGCGCTGACCAATGTGGCGGCTCCCATCGCCGGACACCCGGACATTCAGATGTGCCGGATGGGCGTACCGGAGCCGGCAGGATGCGCAGGCGCAGTGGAAGAAGCCCTGCCTGCTAAGCACTGGACAGACGCGCCGTTATTTGTTCCCGCACCTGAAGAACTTGCACAGCTCACAGAAAAATATCCCAGTGATGTGGCATTCTGCGCCGCATGCACCGGGAAATATTTCCTTCACAATCTGAAATTTACACACCCGCGGCTTCTGTCAGTCGCGGAGCAGATGGGCATGAGGATGATTCATGTCCGCCAGGGTTATGCCAAATGCTCCACCGTCATCGTGGACAGAGATTCCATCATCACTTATGACCGGGGCATAGCCGCCCCTGCGGAAGCAGCAGGCATGAGCGTGCTCCTCATTCGGCCGGGACACATCCATCTGCCCGGATACGATACCGGCTTCATCGGCGGAGCATCAGGCAGAGTCGACGATGCTGTGATCTTCAACGGGAATCTGATGGGGCATCCGGATGGAGCAGCGATCCGGGACTTCGTTCTTTCCCGGGGACTGCGATGTCTGTGGCTGGAGCAATTCTCGCTGTCGGATATTGGATCCATCCTGTGATATTTGTATCCGCTTTAGATCACACCCCGTAATTTTTCGGGCTGTACACCTCCGGCGTCAGGCCGGCTTCTATCAGGTATCCCCGCTGGTCCAGCATCTCTTCGATCTCATCCAGGATCTGCTCGCTGCGGGCCTCCACCGTATGATAATGATAACCCTGAGTGATATTTTTCAGCGGGGTGGAAACGCCGCTTTTCATGTCGCGGATAAAGTTTGCCACGTCCCGCTTGGAACGGATATCCAGGGGCACGGTGATCGTTCCGTAGACTTTATGTTCCACGAATACATTAACAACGACGCCGCCCAGGTCCACGATGCCGCTGAGTTCATCTTCCGTTGAATCGTCATCGTGGTTCACCTTAAAGACTCTCGTATGAGCCAGCGCTCCGTTCAGCGTATATCCCGAGTTCGTAGACAGGATCCCCGGGAACCGGTTCCGGAGCATGGCAATGTCCGTAACGATCACCTGACGGCTCACGCCCAGCTGCCGTGCCAGGTCGCTGCCTTTTACCGGTTCCTTCGACGCTGACAGTATCTCATATATTTGATTTCTGCGTTCCGCTGCTTTCAGTTTCGGCACAGCCAGACTCCCTCCATTCTTCAGTAATATCGCCGTCATCCGCGCTTCTGCTTTTCGCGGACCCATATCGTTTCCGGGAGCATGCTCCCATTACAGCCTTCTCAGATGTTTCATAGAAAGATCCAGGATCGGCGCAGAATGAGTCAATGCTCCGCTGGAAATATAGTCGACGCCCAGATCCACAAGGGACGCGGCGTTCTCCCGGGTCACATTGCCGGAAATCTCGATTTCCGCCCTGCCGTCTATGATCGCAACCGCCTTCTTCATGGTCTCGTGATCCATATTGTCCAGCATGATGATGTCCGCACCTGCGTCCGCCGCCTCTTTCACCATATCCAGATCCTCCACTTCCACTTCGATTTTCCGTACAAAGGGAGCATAATCCCTCGCCATAGTCACCGCCTGGGTGATCCCCCCTGCCGCGGCGATGTGGTTGTCCTTCAGCATGACCCCGTCCGTCAGGTTATATCTGTGGTTCGTACCGCCGCCGACTTTCACAGCGTACTTCTCGAAGATCCTGTTGTTCGGCGTTGTCTTGCGGGTATCCAGAAGCTTCACGCCGGATCCCTCCAGCAGCCGGGCGAAAGAACGGGTGTATGTCGCAATGCCGCTCATGCGCTGCAGATAATTCAGGGCCGTCCGCTCGCCGGAAAGCAGCACGCGGATATCCCCATCCACATGGCCGATGGTCTGGCCCTTCTTCACTTCATCCCCGTCTTTAATGGCGAACGCGCAGACCGTCTCCGGATCCAGCAGGTAAAAGACCCTTGCGTACACGTCCAGGCCGGCGATCACACCGTCCTCCTTTGCAATGAGATCCACCGTTCCCTTCACATAGTCCGGCATGACCGCATTGGTGGAAACATCTTCACTTGTTATATCCTCCCTAAGCGCTGACAGGATCAGGGGATCCACATTCAGCCCCATGGTGATTCCATTCATAATTTACTCCTTCTGCACAAAGTCCTGACCGACCCGCTACCGATTCTTCTGCTGCTCCCGGAACTGCTTCATTCGCTCGATCTCGCCGAGTACCGCCTCCCGGTAGCTTTCCTCCAGATCCTTACTGTTCTCATAGAGCTTCAGGTCCAGCTCTTCTTCCTGGTCCAGGTTCATGGTCACCTGGGCTGACTCCTCTGTGATCGCATGCGCCGCCCGTTTGGCGAATACAAGACTCTCAAGAAGAGAATTGCTGGCCAGCCGGTTCTTGCCGTGGACGCCGTTGCAGCTGGTCTCGCCCACCGCATACAGGTGATCCATGGATGTGCGGCTGTCCGTATCCACCCAGACGCCGCCCATAAAATAATGCTGGGCCGGGACCACAGGGATCGGCTCCTTCGTACAGTCATACCCCTCTTCCAGACCGTGCTCGTAGATGTGCTTAAAATGATTGACGATCACATCCTTCGGGATCCGTTCCATGGAGAGCCAGACATGCTTGGTCCCCTCTTCCGCCATTTCCCGGAATATCGCGTTGCTCACCACGTCCCTGGGGAGCAGCTCGTTGACGAAGCGCCTGCCGTGTTCGTTCAGCAGGATGCCGCCCTCACCCCGGACCGATTCCGACACGAGGAAAGATCTGCCCGGCTTCTCCGAATAGAAAGAAGTGGGATGGATCTGGATATAGTCCGGGTTTTCCAGACGGATGCCGTGCTTCAGCGAGATCGCCAGCGCGTCTCCCGTCAGCTGGGGAAAGTTCGTGGAATGTTCGAACAGACCGCCGATGCCGCCGCAGGCCCATACGACCTCCGGCGCGTGGAGCACGCAGACCTGCTCCCCTTTATCCGTCAGCGCCGGCCCGGGCGCATTACTCCCGTTTGCAGCCGGTGCTCCCGTTCCTGCTCCCGGGTCGAAACTGATCTGGTCTCCCGAGCCTCCTTCTGTTACGCCGAAGTCCCTGGCAAACTCAGAGTCCGCCGGCGCCACAGCAATGATGCCTCTGCAGTAAGGCACCGCAGCCGATGCTCCGCCTGTCCCCGCAGATGCTCCGTCAGGATTCTCTCCGGCGCTGCTGCTGCCCTGACTCAGTCCTGCCAGTCCCTCCAGAGGGCTTGCCGTCCTGCCGCTGTGACCTTCCGCGTTAACGGCGGCAGCGTGACGTTCCCGTTCGCTGCCCAGGTAACCGATGTGCTCCTCAGATCGGGGCAGCGCCCGGCCCATGGGGCTGCCGGCCGCTGCCCCGATCCGGCCCGCCTCACCTGCCGTCAGAATATCCACCATCGTCACATGCTCATAGATCTTCACATTGGGCAGACGGCGGACCGCCGCCAGAAGGTGCTTCGTTATCTCCTCGCCGGTAATATCCTCGTGATAGAGGATCCGGGGCTGGGAGTGGGCGCCCTCTCTCGTAAAGTCCAGCTCCCCGTCTTCCTTCCGCTGAAAATCCACGCCGTAGCCGATCAGGTCTTTTATCACGTCCTGGGATCCCCGGATCATGAGATCCACAGACCTTGGGTCATTCTCATAATGCCCCGCCCGCATCGTATCATTAAAATAGGCGTCGTAGTCATCCTCGTCGCGGAGCATGCAGATCCCGCCCTGGGCCAGGTAAGAGTCGCACTCTTCACAGTCTCCCTTGGCAATGATGGCGATATTTCTGTTCATCGGGATATTCAGCGCCGTATAAAGCCCGCCGACGCCGCATCCGACGATCACTACATCGATTCCGTTATTCATAATTCGGCCTTTCCATCCATCAGATTAATTTGATCCCAGCTCGAGCATCCGCTCCAGAGACGGAACTGCCTTAAGCCGGACATCCTCTTCTACCTTCAGCACGGGCCCTCCCGCCTTCAGGCAGTCCCGGAGACTCTCCAGGGTGATCTTCTTCATATTCTTGCACTGGTATCCTTCGCCCATAAAATAGAACTTCTTCTCCGGAGCCAGCTTCTGCAGCTCGTGACCCACGCCGGATTCTGTAAATACGATAAACTCATCCCGGTCGCTGTTCACGGCGTGATTGATGATCGCCTTGGTGCTCCCGATAAAGTCCGCCTCGTCCAGCACTTCCATCCGGCACTCCGGATGAGCCAGAACCTCCGCGTTCGGATGAGCTTCCCTCATATCCTCTACATCCTCGTAGCGCATATCGTCGTGAACGTGACAGTATCCAAATCCCGGGATCACGTTCTTCTCAGGCACCTGTTTGGCAATATAACGGCTCAGGTTCCCGTCAGGGATGCAGTAAATATTCTTCTGGGGCAGCTGCTTTACGATCTTCACCGCATTGGAAGAAGTCACGCATACGTCTGCCAGCGTCTTGGTCTCCGCGTAAGAATTGATGTAGCTGACCACCGCCAGATCATCGTACTTTTCTCTCATTTCCGCAACTTTCTCTTTATTTACCATCATCGCCATGGGACACAGCGCCGACGCGTCCGGCACGATCACCGTCTTGTCCGGATTCAGGATGGACGCGCTCTCACCCATAAACGTAACACCGCAGAATACAATGGTCTTGCGGGGATCCTCCCGTGCCATCTGAGCCAGATAAAACGAATCGCCCACGTAGTCCGCTACGTCCTGGACGTCGCCGTTTACGTAATAGTGAGCCAGGATGACCGCATCCTTCTCCTTCGCCAGCTGTTTGATTTCATCAACGATCTGAGACATTTTCTTTTCCTCTTTTCTTATTCAACAAAGTCCTGTTCCGCCGGCTGTCCTCCTCGCCTGCCCGGGGGACCCCCCTCCAGCCCTATCGAGATCATCGCAGATCCTTCCCAATCTGCCCCGGTATGTCCCGGCGGCAGCGGATCAGGACATCGCACTTCCGGCATACTGACAGTAAGCATAACACAATCCCGGCGAGCTGACAAGACACCTGCTCGAATTTCTTTACATGTGAAAAGATTAACTTGCGGCCAGATTCCTTCTCCTCTCATCCATTCTGCCGGGATATCCCAACTTGCCAAACATTACCTTCAAACGGACCTTTGTTTTTAGAAATGCAGAAAAAAATGCGTAAAAAGTTCAAAAAATTCTCTTATGTCCCTTGTTTCCTGCCCCCGGATAAGGTATGGTAATAGCAGATAAATCGAATGGAAAATTAAAAGGCAAACTTGCCGAAAGGCAGGGACGCAAAGCTAAAGGGCCTTCCTCTTAACATGAGATGGCAGCCAGTTGCATTAGTTCATCGGCATGATGATTTATATTCATCCTGCAGCAGAGTGAAGATGCAGCGGCAGAGCCAAAAACTCAGCCGCTATTTTAATTCCATCCACACCTGACAATTAAATGGCAAAACTGCCGAAAGACAGCGGCGCAAAGCTAGAGGGCCTTCCTCATTACATGAGATGGCAGCCAGTTACATTAACAAGGAGGATTAGAATGGACACGTCCAAGGCAGGCATCATTCGCATGCTCACCATTGCTGCAGCCGTTATGATCGCAGCATTTTTCGCGGGGACTGTTTCCTACGCGGACAGCGAAGACTCCACATTCACAAGTTACGCAGACGCTCAGAATTACGTATACGAAGGGGTCATGGATCTGGATTCCACCATAGAGTACACACTGGTCGTGGACAAGATCGACGACAGATTCCACAAGTTCGCAAGAGCATCCGTTGGCACCCTTTCATCCATCGATGACGGGACAACCGTAAACGGCGACTATGCGGAGCTGAACAATTTTAACGGCAATTCCTTCTCCTACACCTATACAAAAGAAAACGGCAAGTACACCGTCGATGTTACAGAGAAGGTCAAGTACAGACTGAGCAAATCCCAGGACAAGGCGTACCGCGCTAAGCTGAACAGGACCCTGAAGAAGATGCATCTCAGGGGCAGCGACAAGACAAAGGTCAGGAAAATCTATAAATACATCACGAAACACGTGAAATATGACAACAACTATAATAAGACCGGCAGCACCGCATATACCGCTTACAATGCTCTGGCAAAGGGCAGGGCTGTATGCAACGGCTATTCCGCCCTGTTCTATGACATGTGCCGCAGGTCCGGCGTTCCCTGCCGCATCATCGTCGGCGAGGCCAATGGCGGGCTCCACGCATGGAACATCGTAAAGATCGGCAGCAAGTGGTACAACGCAGATGCCACATGGGATGCAGGAGCCGCGCACTACAGATACTTCCTCAAGAGCGACAAGGCATTCAACAAGACACATAAGAGAGACGCGGAATATAAGTCCAATGATTTCAGAGCCAGCTATCCCATGGCTTCCAAATCACTGTAAACTGTAATATTACCGAGCAATAATAACTGCACCAAAAATCCGGAAGACCCGGCGCTTTACTTCAGCGCCGGGTCTTCCACTCCGTTGGCGGCGAAGGCCGCTGCCCGGTCTATACATGTGCCGCATTTGCCGCAGGGCCGGTCACCGCCCTCATAGCAGCTCCAGGTCAGTTCGTAGGGCACGCCCAGTTCCAGTCCGATCCGCACCACCTCTGCCTTATTGATATTGACGAAGGGCGCCTCCAGCCGAAGCTGATCTCCGCTTCCGATATAAATAGCGTCAGCCATGGCTTTGTTAAAAGGAGCGCTGCAGTCCGGATAAGCATTCCCCGCCGCGTCATCGGCATGTGCGCCGTAATAGATCACGCCGCAGTCCCGTGAGAGCGCGATGCTCGCCGCCGTGGACAGGAAAAGCCCGTTGCGGAAAGGCACGTAGGTCGATACCGGTTTGCCCTCCCGCTCCGCGATCTGCTCCGCGTAGGACTCCTCCGGGATGTCCTGATCGGAATGCTGCAGCAGCGAACAGTCCGACCAGGCGAATATGGGCGTCAGATCCATGTCCATATGCTCCACGCCGTAGAACTCAGCAACGGCATGGGCTGCCTCGATCTCCTTCTGATGCTTCTGCCCATAATATATGGAAAGAGTCAGAACGCTGTCTTTCCCGTATTTATCTACCGCCATCCCAAGGCAGGTTGTGGAATCCACGCCGCCGCTGGATAAAACAAGTGCTTTCAATTTACGATCCTCCGTTTGTCGTCCGCCGTTTCTTTACCGGTTGTCTACCCGCTCCGGGTACATGTCGTGATGGAACAGGCGGTTCCGGGCCACGTCCTCCCAGGCAGTACCCGCCTTGCCGTAGTTGCAGTAGGGGTCGATGGAGATCCCGCCCCGGGGCGTAAACCTGCCCCAGACCTCGATGTACTTCGGATCCATCAATGCGATCAGATCCTTCATGATCCGGTTTACGCAGTCCTCGTGGAACTCACCGGTATTCCGGTATGAGAACAGATAGAGCTTAAGAGATTTGCTCTCCACCATCCGCTCTGCCGGCACATAGGAGATCACGATATTCGCGAAGTCCGGCTGACCCGTGATCGGACACAGGCTGGTAAACTCCGGGCAGTTGAATTTAACGAAATAATCATTCTCCGGATGTTTATTCTGGAATGTCTCCAGGATCCCCGGGTCGTATTCCTGGGGGTATCTGGTGCTGCCGCTGCCCAGCAGCGTTACGCTTCCCTCTTCTTTTCTCGTTGTCATGATAATTCCTTTCTCAATAGAACAAAGTCCCGACCGGCCGTTGCGCGCATTCCGGGGCTCTGATTCAATCAGACTCCCCTTGTCTCGGGATCCCAGATCACCTTGTGGAGCTGGATCTGGATCCGGGCGTCGGTCCATGCCTTCTCCTTCATAAAATCTACGATCTCAGCCGGTTCGATGCTGCCGAATACCGGCGACAGGTCTATGTGGACCCTGCCTCCCAGGTGATACTGGCTGCATACCTCGTACGCCCGCTCCAGATCGCTGCGGCTTCCGCAGACGAATTTCAGCGTATCGCAGAGCCGCAGCAGGCTCAGATTCACCGGGTGCATGGCCTGCTCCATGCCGCTGCCCGGCAGCTTGTAATCCATGGTGAATGTCACGTCCCGGTCCTTCGCTGTCCGGAGAAAGGGCGTCAGGTTTATGCTGCCGTTCGTTTCTATTTCCACCGCATATCCCGCATCGGTCAATGCGATGATCAGATCATCTACATGCTCTGCCTGCAGGGGCTCCCCGCCTGTCAGCGTCACATTCCGGACATTCCAGGGCTCCATGACGTCCAGGATATCCTCTGCCGACATGACCATGCCCACAGACTGGCCGCCCTGTGCCCACCGTGTATCACACCAGTCGCACTTCAGGTTGCACCCCTCAAAACGCACAAAAGCCGCCAGCTCCCCTGCTTTCCGGCCTTCGCCGTTTATGCTGAAAAACATCTCCGCGATGGACCACCGCCATCCCTGGTTATTACTCATGATTCTGCCTCCGTAGTATGGTATATCCTGCTCCCAGTATTTTATTCTCAGCATTATATCCGCAGCACGTTATCTGCTGTACCGCGCGCTGCTCACCGGCGATTCATAGACCGTCACAGCCGACACCGGTATGCCCTGGGCCGCCATCCGGTCGAAAAAGTATTTCGCCAGGTTCTCTGCCGTAGGCCGGAAAGGCACGATGCTGAGAGCCATGTCCTCTTCCTGCAGCGCCGCCAGCGTGTTCGCCTTCAGCGAACCCTCTTCCATGATCAGCGTGTGATCCAGCTGGTCACATTCCGCCTTCAGCGCCTTCTTCATCACGGCGAAGTCCATAGCCATTCCCCGCTCCGCTCCTTCTTCCTGCAAAGCGTCCGAAGCGATCTCCAGCAGGACGACCCACCGGTGGCCGTGGATATTGGCGCATTTCCCAGGATAACCCTTCAGAAAATGTGCCGCGTCGAAATTTCCTTCACACGTAAGCGTATACATATTATTCCCTCTTATTTATAAAAATTTTCATCAAAATTCCCTGCCGCCAAAGCGACAGGGACCGGTAATACTCCAATATTCAATCCTGTGTCAGCCCTGGTTTTTTTTATAGACAGGATGGTGCAAACGAACTGTCTTTCAGGATTTCTATTCTACCCCGCTCTCCTCCATCTGTCAACGTCTGTCAGCGATCCTGCTCCAGCAGACCGTCCCGTTCCATCATCTGCTTCAGCACGGTGACATCGGAAGAAATGTCAATATAGGAATTCTCCATAAGCTGATCCAGCAAAGTCCTGCTTGCCCCGTTTACGGTCTTCAGGACATCCTCGATCTCCTTTCGGCTGCTGGCTGCATTGGCGCTGCTCTTACGGGCGCCGAGCTCGATATAATCGTCGATCAGCTTGCCCACCGTAGGAAGGTACAGATTCATGTATTTTCTTAACGATCCCGCCCCGGACGGATCCGAACGCAGCTGATCCATGATCTGCCGCAGCAGCGTACCCAGCTGTTCGATCTCCTGCTTCATGGACGGCTCGCTGATCCGGCTGTCCGCGTCCTGGAGCCTCTTCAGGAACTGTTCTCCCTGTTCCAGGATCTCTGCCGCTTCGCCATTTCCCTCACGGACCGCCTGAGCCCGGGCAGCCTGCTTCTTCGCTTGCTCTTCTGCCTTTTGTTTCTGCGCTTCCTCTCTCTGGCGGCTGACCTCGCGGTAGAGACGGTATGCCCGCTCTGTCAGGATGACTGTAGTCTGCTGCCTGTCCATCCTGGCTCCCCGGAGGATATCCTGATCCATCATGCGCTTCAGCTGCTTCTTTACGTAATCCTCACTTTTTCCTGTCTGCTGAGCCAGCTCCTCTACTTCTACGGTCTCTGCGCTTCCGGCAATCGAGCCGTACCGGTAATAGAGGTTCACCAGTCGGCGCCGGCGCTCGCCCCATATCAGCAAGAGTATTCCTGCGATAAGATAGAAAATATCCTCACCGCTCCAGTGAATATATCCTGTAATCATATCATCGGCTGCCGCAGCTGCTATGATCACACCCACTGCTTCGGCAAGTACAGCCCGTCTTTTTCTCGGTCTGCACTTCAGAAACGGCGACTTCCATGATGTTTCCGCATTGCTGCGCCTGCTTCCGGCAGAACGAATATTCTCCAGCTCCTGGTCCCAGTCTGTCCGGTTCAGCCAGTTCATGATCCGGACTCTGTTTGACCATGCATAAAGCAATAATATAATAACTATCAGACTCATAATCTACCCCTGTTTTCTAAACACCAATGTCTTCTGTAACACTAAGGATACCACAGACCAAGTATCTTTTAAACAGCTGCAGTCCGGGAATAACTCCCGCTATTCCGCAGAAACGGAGAAATATTCATTCACCCGCGCTGCACTTGTATTCATTTTCCCCTCTGGCGGCTACATATTGTACCTTATATTCTTTTCTTTCTGTGCATCAATGAATATTATCAAATATTTCTTAGTATTTAACAATGTTACCGTATTTTTATTTGCCATATACAACTGTACAGTTTATAATAGAACTATATTTCGGAGGTAGGGCATGGATGCGAAAGAATTACTGAAAGATCTCGTTGCGATCAACACCATCGCAGACAATAACAATCACCAGATCATGGATTATATCGAGGGTGTCCTTACGGCGAAGGATTTCCGTGTGGAGCGGATCGCCAATCCCAGGACAGACAAGCAGATCCTCATCGGAACCTTTGGCGAGGATCCTGCCGTTGGATTTCTTGGTCACACAGATACCGTAGATATTACTGAAGGTTGGAATACTTATCCCTTCGATCTGACGGAGAAGGACGGCAGTCTCTACGGTCTTGGCGCCTGCGACATGAAGGGCGGCATCGCCGCGTTTCTTTCTGCCATCAGCAGCGCGGATCTCTCTTCTCTTAAGCGGGGAATTAAAGTATTTCTGACCTATGATGAAGAGATCATGTTCGAGGGGATCAGGGATGTTCTGGCGAATAATGTTGATTTCGCCGAGCACATGGTGATTGCAGAGCCGACGGACATGTATCCTTCCATTGCATCCAAGGGACTGCTGGAATATGTCTTCACATTTAAGGGCGTGACGACCCATTCCAGCCAGCCCATCGAGGGCAAGAGTTCCAACAAGAATGCTGTACAGTTCCTGAGCCGGATGATGGAATTCGAGCAGAAACTGAGAGAGCATCACACGAACCATTTCGAGATCCCATGGCCTACCATGAACGTCGGGATCATCAACGGCGGTACTTCAATCAATAAAGTGCCTGACCATACGACGATTTATCTCGACTTCCGCATCTGTGACAGCGAGAGGGAATATCCGCAGATCCGGAAATTCGTCGATGACGCGCTGAGCGATTATTACGAAGCCAGCTATGAGATCATCAACGATATCCCTTCTTTCTATTCACGGGGCGAACTGACTGATTTTCTGGAGGAGAGGACAGGAAAGAAGAGCAAGGCGTTTTCCGGCATCACTGAGGCATCATTCTTCGAGGGCGACCGGGTCATTCTGGGACCCGGACCCATGACTGCCCATGAGGCGAATGAGCACGTCAGCATCCAGTCGCTGGAGGATGCTTCCCGCGTCTACAGCGAGCTGATCGACCGTCTCTGCAGATAACTCAATCTCCTTTATTCGATTATCACCGAATGAGCACGCATTTCTTTGTATTCTCATCCGGCAATATAATTTGTTGTTGTTTTATTTATTGTATTGGGTTGTTTGTAACCGAAAAGGAGGCAAATCATGAGTAGTGGCCCAACCCTGAGGGACGAGAAAAAGAAAAAGTTTGGGGTCCCTCACATCTTTATACTGTTATTCGGCATTATTGTCGTCTGCGCGATCCTGACATGGATCATTCCTGCCGGTGAATTCACAAGAGTCGCAGGAGAGGGCGGAAGAGAAATCGTACAGGCAGGAACCTGGCATGCAGTCAAGGCTACACCTGTGGGCATCTTCGCCACATTCAAGGCGGTCTATGATGGAATGCTGAACGCGGCAGATATTTCCATGCTGATCTTCATCACATTCGCATCCACCAGCTTCATCACCAGAAGCGGCGCCTTTGACGGTCTGGTCGTATTCCTGCTGAGAATCTTCAAGGGCAACAGCACGCTGATCATCATACCGATCTTTATGGCGCTGTTCGGCATCGGTTCTTCCACCGTCGGCATGTTCGAGGAATGGCTCCCGTTCATCCCCATCTTCGCAAGTATATTCATAGGAATTGGATTCGATGCCGTCACCGGACTGGCTGTCGTAGCATTCGGCGCAGGCATCGGTTATTCCGGCGCATGCATGAACCCCTTTACTGTCGGTGTTGCCCAGGGCATCGCGGAAGTGCCCTACATGAGCGATTTTGGATTCCGTATTGCATGTCACGTTGTTATGCTGATCGTCGGCGCTGCGCTGATCATGCGCTATGCATATAAAGTCAAGAAGGATCCCACTAAGAGCCTCGTCTACGGCGTAGACTTCAGCGCGCTGGGAATCACAAGCGGAGAAGATGTAACAGAGAAGGAATTCGGCACCCGCCAGGTACTGATCCTGCTGGACCTGCTGGTAACCATTATCGTCCTGGTATGGGGCGTTAAGGCCAAGGGCTGGTACTTCGCAGAGATCTCCACAGTATTCCTGATCATGGGCGTTATCGCCGCTATCATCCTCGGTCTGAGACCGAACGAGATTGGCAAACAGTTCGCCAAGGGATTTGAAGAAGCTGCCGTACCGGCACTGCTGGTTGGTATCTCCCGCGGTATCCTGATCGTACTGCAGAACGGCCATATCATCGACACCGTCGTTAACGGACTGGCTTCTCCTCTGTCTCACCTGCCGCTGTGGCTCAGCGGAATCGCAATGCTGATCTTCCAGACAGTACTGAACTTCTTCATCCCGTCCGGTTCCGGACAGGCTGCTACATCCATGCCGATCATGACACCGCTGGCAGACCTGCTGGGCATGAAGAGAGACGTTGCCTGCCTGGCATTCCAGTTTGGTGATGGTATGTCCAACATTATCTGGCCTACTGCTTACGCTGCTGTTATGGCAGGTCTTGCAGGCGTCAAGCTGGAGAAATGGTGGAAGCTGTCCTTCCCAATCTTCTTCACTCTGATCGGCGTACAGGCAGTCCTGATTGTCATCGCTACGCTGTGGAGCGGATTCGGCGCATAAACTGCAGTTGTATCAATTGAATATTGTTATATGACCAGGGTCCGGGCCGGCAGGCCCGGACCCGTTTAATTAACAGGCAAAGAAGACTTTGTCAGAAAGGATCTTATTTCGTCGTGAAGGATTATAAGGAATTAACGAAGAAAATTGATACCGTTATCGACGCGTACACGGACGAACTGTTCGCCCATAACTGCGATCTGGCGGACCACCCGGAGATTTCCGGAGAGGAATATGAGACATCGAAGAAAGCGGTCAATCTGCTGAAATCCCACGGGTTCCAGGCGGAATATCCCTTTGCGGGCATGGATACGGCGTTCCGCGCCATCGCAGGCCCAAGCAATCATAAACACAAGGTAGCCCTCCTGACAGAGTACGACGCGCTGCCGGGTCTGGGCCACGCCTGCGGCCACTGCCTCAGCGGTTCCATCAGCATGCTGGCAGGCATCGCCATGCAGGATCTGCAGGATGAGCTCGACACGGATGTGCATATCATCGGGACGCCGGCGGAGGAAACGAACGGCGGCAAGATCACCATTGCGGACCAGGGCCTGTTCGACGATTACGACATGGCTCTCATGATCCACATGTATGACCAGAGTATCGTGGATGTGAAAGCCCTGGCTTTGTACGCGGCGTTCTTTACATTCCACGGAAAGGCAGCCCACGCATCCGCCAATCCCTGGGACGGAGTAAACGCTCTGAATGCGGCCCAGCTCATGCTCCACGCTGTGGACATGATGCGCCAGCATGTCAAACCGGATGTGCGCATGCACGCCGTGATCCATGACGGCGGCACCGTTCCCGGCATCGTTCCCGAGCGGGCCCAGCTGGAGATCTACGTTCGCTCCCTTGACCGCATCTATCTGGAAGAACTGATCAAGAAGGTGGACAACTGTGCGGAGGCCGGCGCCCTGGCTACAGGCTGCACCGTGGAGAAATATCTGCGTGATCCTGTTTTCTTCAACATGAAGCGCAACGAAACCGGGATCCGGACACTGGAAGAAGTCTACGACGAGGTGGGCGTTCCTCTGGACGGGGACAAAGACGACATCTTCGGTTCTACGGACTGCGGCAACGTCAGCTGGATCTGCCCCGCGTTCCAGCCTGTACTGAAGCTCTCGCCCCGTGGCGTTCCCGTACACTCCAAGGAGTTCGAGGCCCTGGTACGCACGGACAAGGCGAAGGAATGCCTCGTCCAGGGCGCCCGGATCCTGTCCCATGAGATTGCAAAGGTATTCAGCGACCCAGAGAAGATCGCATCCCTGAAGGCGGACTTTAAGGCGGAGTAAACAAAGGCATGGCTTGAGGATTTCCACCGGTTATGCCTGTATAATGGTGTAAATTAGAAAAATAAAAAGAGCCAAGAGCTTAATCTTCAAGTATAATGATGTTTGGCTAAAAC
>OMXT01000045.1 GCA_900315125.1 uncultured Eubacteriales bacterium | reverse complement strand
GATGACCCGGTCATAATACGCGCCGTCGGGCACGCCGATATCGTATGACGGGAAATCCCTCCCGGACAGGTTCAGAGCCACCACCAGTGTCGCGCCGTCTCCCCTGGTGTCCCTGCGGATGTAGGTGTATACGTTGTCGTCACTGTTGTCCGCGTCGATCCAGGTGAATCCCTCAGGGCTGTCATCGCCTCGCCACAGCGCCGGCGTGCTGAGGTAATAGTGATTCAGCTCTTTAACAAAGTCCTGTGTGCGCCGGTGTTTCTCATAATCCAGCAGCATCCAGTCCAGTTCCTTCTTCTCATCCCATTCTATGAACTGCCCGAACTCCGAACCCATGAAGTTCAGCTTCTTCCCGGGATGGGTGAACATATATACGTAAAAACTCCTCAGTCCAGCAAACTTGTCGTCATATTCGCCGGGCATCTTGTCCAGCAGAGACCGCTTGCCGTGGACCACCTCGTCGTGAGAGATGGAGAGAATATAGTTCTCACTGTAGGCATAGGTAATGGCGAATGTCAGCTTGTTGTGAACGCCCTTGCGGAACAGCATGTCTGTCTGGAAATATTCCAGCACGTCGTTCATCCAGCCCATGTTCCACTTGAAGTTAAAGCCCAGCCCGCCGATCTGAGGCGGTTTGGTCACATTGGGCCAGGCAGTGGACTCCTCGGCGATATTCAGCACACCGGGGAAATTGCTGAGAACGTCCTGATTGACCTGCTGGAGGAAAGCGATTGCTTCTTTATTCTCTACGCCGCCCTCATCGTTGGGGGACCATTCCCCGTCCTTTCGGTCATAGTTCAGGTAGAGCATGGCTGCCACTGCGTCTACTCTAAGACCGTCCACGTGGAACTGGTCGCAGTAATAGAAGGCATTGGAATCCAGAAAGCTGATGACCTCCGGCCGGCCGAAGTCGAAGGCGCGGGTACCCCAGCCTTTGTGCTCCATTTTAAGAGGATCTGTATATTCATACAGGGGATAGCCGTCGAATTCCACCAGTCCGTACTCATCCTTGGGGAAGTGCGCGGGAACCCAGTCCAGGATCACGCCGATGCCCGCCTCATGAGCCTTCTCCACGAAATACCGGAAATCGTCGGGGGTCCCGTAACGGTGGGTCACGCTGTAATAGCCGGTGATCTGGTATCCCCAGGATCCGTCATAGGGATGCTCCATGATCGGCAGGATCTCCATATGGGTGTATCCCATCTTCTTGACGTAGGGGATCAGCTCCTTCGCCAGCTCCCGGTACGTATAAAGGCTGCCGTCGGGATGACGGTGCCAGGATCCCAGATGGACCTCGTAGATATTCATAGGGGATTCATAAGGGTTGATCTTCCCCCGGTCCCTCATCCATGCCTGGTCCTTCCACCGGTACTTCTTATCGATGTTCCAGACCCTGGAAGCCCGCATGCTGCCCTCTTCCAGGCTGCCGCCCTCAGAAGCAAAGGCATAGGGATCCGCTTTATAAAGGATCCGCCCGTCATCTGTATGGACGGCAAACTTATACAGCCCGCCCTCCTCGATTCCTTCTGCAAAGACCTCCCAGATGCTCTCGTCGCCGTCGATCTGCGTCATGGGATCACTCCCCAGATCCCATCCGTTGAAATCGCCCACCAGCGAGATGCTCTCCGCCCTGGGTGCCCAGACACGAAACATGTAGCCGTCCTTCCCGTTCCTTCTGGCAGGGTGAACGCCGAAATACTCGTATGCCCGGTAATCGTGCCCCTTGTGGAACAGATACCGGTGTTCCGCCGTCGCGTCCTTTCCTTTTTTCTTCTTCATTTCTTAATAGCTCCTTATCCTGTTGTTCCTCTGTTGATTTCTCCCCCTCACACATAGAAACCTTATTTAAATCATACCGTAAATGCCTTTGTTTTTCAACAAAGGATTGTCCGCCGTTACAGAAAATTCAGACGCGCCGAACCGGCTGTTTTACCGTACTGCGTTAATTGTTCCCGCCGCGTTAAAACAATGTAAAATTCCCGCCGCAAAGTCTCCTCCGCAAAGTCCTCGCTGCAAAGTCCTCGCCGCAAAGATCTCGACGCGGGACGTAACCCCCGCCGCGGGTCGGGCTAATCCACGAGACAGGCCCTTCTGCAGGACGGTATCCTTGCAGGACTACCCCCCACGGGACGGGTCCTGGCAGACCGGAAGCGGCAAATTGGTCTACCATGCCCGAGAAATCACGCGCGGGTAGATTACCCTCCACCGCTGGACATGATCGGGTAGACAACCACCCGCCCGACTCTTTTCCCGAATCTTCCCTGTTCTTTTACTATTCTTTTTCCGTTCTTTTCTGAACATATGCTACAATAACAGTATAGGTGTTCGCTATTGTGATTGAACCTTTCCTTATGTTGAAACACATCCGGGGCGACTGGGATAACAATTCTGTGAGATCCGACGATCTCGCGATTTAGCGGCTCGCGTCGCCCCGGGGTCCACCTGTTTCCGGGGCGATTCGGGCAACGGATCCGGGAGATCCGACGATCTCGCTATTTGACGGCTTGCGTCGCCACGGGATCCACCTGTTTCCGGGGCGATTCGGACAGTGGATCCGTGAGATCCGATGATCTCGCTATTTGACGGCTTGCGTCGCCACGGGATCCAATGGTTTTCGTGGCGATTCGAACAGCGGATCCGGGAGATCCGACGATCTCGCCATTTGAAGGCTCGCGTCGCCCCGGGATCCACCTGTTTCCGGGGCGATTCGGACAGCGGATCCGGGAGATCCGACGATCTCGCCATTTGAAGGCTCGCGTCGCCACGAGATCCAATGGTTTTCGTGGCGATTCGGACAGTGGATCCGTGAGATCCAACGATCTCGCCATTTGGCGGCTCGCGTCGCCACAGAATCCAATGGTTTCCGGGGCGATTCGGACAGCGGATCCGGGAGATCCGACGATCCCGAAATTTAGTCGGTTGTATCACCACCGACATTCCGAACATCCGGCTGCTCATCCGGCGGCCCGGCTGCCGGAGCCACCGGAACGACCGGTTGGAAAATTGCGAAAACGGGCCGGAAACGCACTGTGTGAATTTGTTATCACTGGCGGGATGTGGTATAATTTTCTTCTAAAGTATATCCTCATGTGAAGCGAATTCAGAGTGCGGAATTACGCGAATATAAGAAAGAGGTATGAATATGGATAAGAAAACAACTGCCGCTGAGACGAAGAACGCCATCGCTGCAGATACACCGGTCAAGGCTTCGGACGCCAAGGCGGCTCCGGAAGCAGCGCCGGAACATAAGCCGGAAACGGCCAAGAAGACAACGACACGCAAGACGACCGCCCGGAAGTCCGCGGCAGGCAAGGCCGCTGCCAAGACAACGACACGCAAGACAACAGCTAAGAAGACGGCCGCTAAGTCGACGACTCGCAAGACAACAGCTAAGAAAACAACGGCACGCAAGACTGCTGCCAAGAAGACCGCAGCAACAAAGGCTGCACCGGCCGAAGAACCGAAGACCGCAGCAGCGAAGGCTGCACCGGCCGAAGAGCCGAAGACGGCAGCCAAAGCAGAAGCGAAAGCTGCGCCCAAGGCGGAAGCGAAAGCCGCAGCGAAGCCGACGGCAGAGAAAACCGCCGAGCCGAAAGCGGAGCCCAAGGCAGCCAAGCCAGTCAAGGCCGCGCCCAAAGCCGCAGCCAAGCCAGCCGCTGAGAAAACTGCGGAGCCCAAGGAGGCCAAGGCGACAGCCGCGGCCAAACCGGTAGAAAAAGCTCCTGCCGAGAGGCCGCTCCGCGTGCTGTTCGTCAGCCCGGAGACCGCGCCCTTTGCGGGAACCGGCGGGCTGGGCGATGTGGCCGGATCCCTGCCCACTGCGCTTTGTGCGAAGGGCATCGACTGCCGCGTCATCACACCCCTGTACCAGAAAGTAGACCAGAAGTGGAGAGACCAGATGACATTCCTGGGCGCCACCGTTGTCCCGGTCACATGGAGACAGCAGTACATGGGCCTGTTCGAGCTGGAGTACAGAGGCGTCAAATATTACTTTGTTGACAATGAATATTACTTTAAGCGGGAGGGCCTCTACGGCTACTACGACGACGGCGAGCGGTTCGCCTTCTTCTCCCGCGCGGTCTTTGAGGCCTTAAACCTCATGGAGTTCGCCCCGGACATCATCCACGCCAACGACTGGCAGTGCGCGCTGGTGCCCGTATACCAGAACTCCATCTACCGCAGGGATTTCGTCAAGACGGTATTTACCATTCACAATATAGAATACCAGGGATTCTACTCCAGGGACACGCTGGACAGCATCGTGGGCCTGCCCGAGGATCAGAATTACCTGCTGGAGTTCAAAGAGGGCGTAAACTTCATGAAGGGAGCCATGGAAACGGCCAACGCCATTACCACCGTCAGCCCCTCTTACGCCGCTGAACTCCACGACCCGGCCAACGCCTTCGGTCTGGACGGCATCGTGAACCGCAACGACCACAAGTTCCGGGGCATCATCAACGGCATAGATACCGACGCCTACGATCCGTCTAAGGATCCCATGATCCCCGCCAATTACAGCGCGGCGGACCTGTCAGGAAAAGCCGAGTGCAAGCGCCGGCTCCAGGAAGCGGCGGGACTGCCCCAGCGGGACGTTCCGGTGATCACACTGGTCAGCCGCCTGGTGCCCGCCAAGGGCATTGACCTGATCTGCGAGATCATGGACGGCCTGCTGGCCGCGGCTGACGTACAGTTCATCATGCTGGGCACCGGCTATCCGGAATACGAGGATTACTTCCGGGGACTGGCAGACCGGCACAGAGGCAAGGCCAGCAGCATGATCCGGTTCAGCACCGAGCTGTCCCACCTGATTTACGCAGGCGGCGACCTGCTCCTGGCTCCGTCCAGAAGCGAGCCCTGCGGCCTGACTCAGATGTACGGCTGCCGCTACGGCGACATCCCCGTCGTCCGCTCCACAGGCGGTCTGCGGGATACGATCAAGGACTGCACCCTGGGCGAAGGCAACGGATTCTCATTTGAAGACTTCTCCGCAGACGCGTTCTACCATGCGATCATGAACGGCGTAGAACGCTGGTATAATAAGGAAGACTGGAAGAAACTAGTCGAGTACGACCTGGGCCTGGACTTCACCTGGGGCCGGTCCGCAGACCAGTATATCGAGCTCTACAGGAGCCTGGCCGGATAAGGGCCGGTCAGGGCTTTGTAAAAGGAGGCATATATGACAAAAGACACACGCAAGACCGCAGTTACTCCCGCGAATGACGCGGCGCGCCGGGAATTCCGTGCCAAACTGGACACCTACCTGGCCAACGTCATGCACACCGATTTCGAACACGCGCCGCTGAATGCTTTGTACAAAGGCACGGCATGGATCGTGAACGGTCAGCTGGGCCAGAAGCGCATGGAATACAACCGCCACCGCAAGGAATACCAGCGCAAGCACAAGGATTCCAAGAAGATCTATTACATCTGCATGGAGTTCCTGCTGGGACAGTCCCTGAAGAACAACCTCTATAATATCGGCGAGACCGACGTGGTCGCGGACGTTCTGGCGGAGCGGGGCGTCACCATGGATCAGATCTACGACTGTGAACCGGACGCGGGCCTGGGCAACGGCGGCCTGGGACGGCTGGCGGCATGCTTTATGGATGCTTTGTCCGCCGGCGGATACGACGCTACGGGCTACTCCCTCTGCTACGAATACGGCCTGTTCAAGCAGGTGATCGAGGACGGCTGGCAGATGGAGACACCGGATAACTGGCTGCCCGGCGGCCGGGTCTGGCTGAACCCGAGAGAAGACGACACATTCCATGTCACATTCTACGGCAATTACCACGAGTACTGGGAAGACGGTCAGCTGAAGTACCGCCTGGATAACCCCCAGGAGGTAGAAGCCGTTCCCTACGACCTGTACATCACCGGCGCCGGCAGCGAGGCGGTGAACAAGCTGCGCCTGTGGCTGGCCAAGGACTACGAGAACTTCGACATGGCAAGCTTCAACAGCGGGGACTTCACCCGGGCTGCCCAGCGTGCCAACAGCGCGGAGATAATCACCAAGGTCCTCTATCCGGCAGACAATATAGAAGAAGGCAAGGAGCTGCGCCTGAAGCAGCAGTACCTGATGGTTTCCGCCAGCTGCCAGAACATCGTCCGCGACCAGCTGGCGATCTACGGAACCCTGACGAACTTCGGGGACAAGACGGTCATCCACATCAACGATACCCACCCGGCTCTGGTGGTTCCTGAGCTCATGAGAATCTTCATGGATGACTACGGATTCAGCTGGGAAGACGCCTGGGACATGGTCACCAGCGCCGTCAGCTACACGAACCACACGGTACTGGCAGAGGCCCTGGAGAAGTGGAACTCCGGTCTGGTACAGTCCATGCTGCCCCGTGTCTATTCCATTATTAAGGAAATCGACCGCCGCTTCCGCGCGAAGATGGAAACCATCTTCCCCGGGGACGAAGGCAAGATCGACTGGATGTCGCCTCTGAACGAGCGGGATCAGAAGGTCCACATGGCCAACCTGGCCGTCATCGGATCCCACAGCGTAAACGGCGTATCCGCATTGCACTCCCAGATCCTGAAGGACGACGTGTTCCACGATTTCTATCTGTGGACGCCCAAGCGCTTCACCAACGTGACCAACGGCATTGCCTACCGGCGCTGGCTGTGTCAGGCCAACCCGGAGCTGGCGGCGCTGCTGGACGAGACCATCGGGCCGGAATACCGCACCGATTCTTCTCTCCTGGCTAACTTCTCAGCGTATAAGGATGACGCCGCGGTGCAGGATGCGATAGAGAAAATCAAGAGGAACAACAAAGCCCGGCTCAGCGATGTGATCACACAGCGCAATGGGATCACGCCGGATCCGGACTCCATCTTCATCGTGCAGGCTAAGAGAATGCACGAATATAAGCGGCAGCTGATGAATGCTCTCCGCATCATCGCCCGCTACCAGCAGCTGAAGGAGAACCCCAAGCTGGACATCCGCCCGGAGACCTATATCTTCGGCGCCAAGGCCGCGCCCAGCTACTACCTGGCCAAGTTCATCATCCAGCTGATCTGCAAGGTTGCGGAAGAGATCAATAACGATCCGGTCGTTTCCAAGAAGCTGAAGGTCATCTTCCTCGAGAATTACAGCGTTTCCATCGCTGAGAAGCTGATGCCCGCCACGGAGGTCTCCGAGCAGATCTCCACAGCCGGCAAGGAAGCCAGCGGCACTGGAAACATGAAGATGATGATCAACGGCGCTATTACAATAGGTACGGAAGACGGAGCCAACGTAGAGATCCACCAGGCCGTAGGCGACGATAATATCTTCATCTTCGGCCAGACGGCGGACGAGGTTGCTGAGAACATCATGAGCGGCTACAACGCCCGCAGCGTCTACGAGTCCGACCCCGTTCTGAAGGCGGCTGTGGACGCGCTGGATCAGGGATTTGCAGGCAAATCGTTTAGTAATATTAAGGACTACCTGCTGAACCCGTCCTACAGCATCGCGGACCCGTACATGTGCCTGGCGGATTTCGCCGACTACTGCAGGGCCCACGACGACCTGGCCAAAGCTTACGAAGACCGTTCCCGCTGGAACTCCATGTCCATTGTGAACATCGGCGAAGCCGCCCGCTTCTCCGCAGACCGGGCCATCGCAGATTACGCCCGTGAGATCTGGCACACCACACCGGTGGTGAAATAGGAGCATACTGCCGAGCCGCCCCGGGAGGTTCAACTCGCCTCCCGGGGCGGTTTTCTCATACAGCGGGGAGGCAGCGGGTGCCAGCTTACAGCCCGAACGAGGCAAAATTTATATCATTCGAGGCACAAAAGCCTGTTTGATATACTTTTTCAACATTCGGAAAGCATAAGTTATATCGATTCCACCAATACGCACGAAAAAATATAATTTTGACGGGGACCTTACCATGATTCGGCTGGGAAGTTATATCATCCAGCCCTGAGAGCATAAAATAATATACTCCAAGTGACAAACTTACTGTAAAATGCGTCTAGAGTTATATCAATAGATTAGAAGTTCTCATTCTGATATAACGAGTACCCGTCAAGATGGATAGAAGTTATATCAGAAATGTCGTTAAGCCAATAAAAATATAACTTTTGATCCGATTTATGCTAATCAGTATTTCTGCTGCACCAAGCAGCGGACCGGGAGAATGCCATGAGGGAGGAAAAGCGGGAGCGGGCAAAAAAAGCCTTGCCTTTGTACGCGAAGCAGTGTAAAATATATGAGCGTGTTTGCAGAAGGCGCACGCAGAATCTCTGCATCACACAGGGATGTGATGCCATTTCAGTCCATAGGGAGGTGAAAAGTATGACGAATTACGAATTGATGTTCATTATCGACCCGACTCTGGAGGAGGAGAAGAAGAACGCTGACGTAGAGATGGTTCAGGGAATCATCGCAAACGGCGGCGGAGAGGTCTCCAACGTTGACGTCTGGGGGAACAGAAAGCTGGCGTATCCCATCGAGAAGAAGGAAGAGGGATACTATGTTGTCGTGACGTTCCAGGCTCCGCCTGAACTGCCGAAGGAAATCAGCAGAAGACTGAGGATTTCTGACGACGTCATGAGACATCAGATCATCAACCTTGATCAGAAATAAATTTTCTGAACCGTTTGCAGGAAACGAGGTGTATTAATGAATAGTGTACAGCTGATCGGAAGACTTACCAGAGATCCTGAGATCCGGTATACTTCCGGGAGTCAGATGGCCGTGGCGACTTTTACGATCGCAATCGACCGTCCGACGAGAGCCGGGGCGGAGAAACAGACCGATTTCCCGAGAATCACTGTTTTCGGACGTCAGGCAGAGACCTGTGAGAAATACCTCGCCAAGGGCAGAAAGGTTGCCATCGAGGGCAGAATCCAGACTGGAAGTTACCAGAACAAAAATGGCGACACCGTTTACACAACGGATGTTGTCGCAAACAGAGTCGAATTCCTTGAGTGGGGAGACCGGCCCCAGGGCGGCGGCGACGGATATCGCCAGCAGTCTCAGGGCGGATACCGCGGAGGCAATTCCGGCGGCTATGGCGGCGGGAATTCCGGAAACTACGGCGGAAACGGCGGCCAGAATTATGGCGGCTACGGAAACGATGCCGGCTACGGCGGTCAGGGCTATGACAACCAGAGCTATGGTAATAATGGCCAGAGCTACGGCGGCGGAAATCAGGGAGGCTACGGCCAGCAGAATTCCGCACCATCTGCACCCTCCGACGAACCCGCTCCGGAGATGCCGGAATCATTCCAGGCAATCGACGAGGATGTTCCATTCTAATTAATTCTCCTGACTCGCAGCAGACCTGTTGGTCTAAGAGAAAATTCAGAAAACATCCCATTCTAATGAAAGGAGAAGCTGATAATGGATAGAAGACACGGCGGCATGAGAAGACGCAAGGTTTGCCAGTTCTGTGCCGATAAGACAGAGTCCATCGATTACAAGGACGTAGAGAAACTGAAGAAGTACGTTACTGAGAGAGGCAAGATCCTCCCCAAGAGAATCACCGGCACATGCGCTAAGCACCAGAGAGAGCTGACCACAGCAGTAAAGCGTGCCCGCATCGTAGCACTGCTCCCTTACGTAGCAGACTAATTCAGGCGAATCGCACAATATTATGATGCAGATCACAGACATCGGATTCCGGCTCGGAGTCCGGTGTTTTTTTATTGGGCAGGCTGGTTCGGCAAACACGTACCCGCGAGGCGTCAGTCTGCAGCCAGCAAGGCATTCCGACACCATGTCACTTTCGTCCATAACAAAGCCCTGTTTGGATGCTCTTTCTGCACATACTTTTTCAATTTATGTGCAGATAATCTACGATTTCCGAGTTTTTCTGCACATAAATCGGCAGAGTATATGCAGAAAGCACCGTATACTCCACATGATCGATCACGACGACACTATCCGCGGAAACACGGCGCTCGATCTCCAGCAGAAACGACTGGTCGATCCGCTCCT
>OMXT01000029.1 GCA_900315125.1 uncultured Eubacteriales bacterium | reverse complement strand
TCATCGTAGACAACGGAATCACTCAGAAGAACCAAATTATCAGAATTGCTTGAATTCTAATTTACACACAAAAAAGGACTTGACCTTGTAATGTGCTTTTTGATATAACTTTGAACCCTTCCGGGCAATATGAACCGGCTAAAATTCTATTTTTTTGCGCAAAACAAGCATTTTGATATACTTTTTGCTTCCTGGGCTTCTAACGAGTTCTATCATTCTGAAGATTTTCCCGCTTCTGATATACTTTTTGCCCTTCCGGCGGCATCCTCTTATTGATTCAAAAAGAAAAAACCTTCAAACGCTGTGCATCAGCATCTGAAGGTATTTTGGTGGTCTGCAACGGACTCGAACCGCTGACATTCTGGTTGTGACCCAGACGCTCTCCCAGCTGAGCTAGCAGACCAGACTCACGTCGGCAAATCACTCCACATCAGCAAACTTCCGTGAAAAATCGCAAAAAAATTGGTCGGAGAGACAGGATTTGAACCTGCGGCCCCATGACCCCCAGTCATGTGCGCTACCAAACTGCGCCACTCCCCGACGCATTGACAATCTATATTGTATTCAAATCGGCAGTCGATGTCAAGGGGTATTTTACGATTTATTTTCAAAGGCTTAACCTGTCTGCAATCCACACGCCTTGTGGCGATTCGACCCGGCCGGCGAGCAGATCCATGGTTTTCACCAGGCGGGCAGCTGTATCGCCACGGATTGACGTGGTTTTCGTGGCGATTCGACCCGACCGCCGGGCAAATCCATAGGTTTCACCAGGCGGGCGGCTGTATCGCCACGGACTCACTCGTTCTCGGAGATCCGGGTCTCGAACCGGTACTTGCCCAGCTGGGAGGGACGGCCGGCGGGGTATTCGCCGCTGAAGCAGCTGTCGCAGTAGCCGCAGGGCTCTTCGGGCGTGGGGCCTTCCGGCAGGCCCACCATCTGGTGGAGCCGCTCCCGCTTCAGGAATCCGATGGAATCCACGCCGATCATCTCGCGCATCTCTTCCATAGAATGGTTCGCAGCGATGAGCAGGGAGGAATCCGGGATGTCTGTTCCGTAGTAGCAGGCGGAGATGAACGGGGGCGCGGAGAATCGCATGTGGACTTCCGTGGCGCCGGCGTCCCGCAGTTTCTGGACGATCCGGGACGCAGTGGTGCCCCGGACCATGGAATCGTCTACCATGACGACCCGCTTGCCCTCAACCACATGCTTCACCACATTCAGCTTGATGTTGACCAGGTCTTCTCTCTGTTTCTGGCCCGGCGCGATGAATGTTCTGCCGATATATTTATTTTTAACAAAGCCGATCTCGTAGGGTATGCCGGACTCCTGGGCGTAACCCATGGCCGCCAGCATGCCGGAATCGGGAACACCGATAACCACATCTGCATCCACGGCGTAATCCTGAGCCAGGAAACGGCCTGCCTTCACCCGGGCTTCCTGCACGCTTACCCCGTCGATGACAGAATCCGGCCGGGCGAAATAGATATACTCAAATATGCACATCCTGCCCGGAGCCGTGCCGCAGTAGTCGCGGCAGCTGCGGACCCCGTCTTTATCAAATACCACGATCTCGCCCGGTTCGATGTCCCGGATGAAGTGAGCGGAAACGGCGGACAGTGCGCAGTTTTCGGAGGCGACGACATAGCGTCCATCGTCGGTCTGGCCGTAGCAGAGAGGACGGAAGCCCTGGGGATCCCGGACGGCGATGATCTTAGCCGGCGACATGATGACCAGGGAGAAGGACCCCTTCAGACGGCCGACGGCTTCCTTCACCGCCTCTTCTATGGAAGAAGTGTGCAGCCGGGCCTTTGTTATAAGATAAGAGATCACTTCCGTGTCGCTTGTTGTATGGAAAATGGAACCCTGAAGCTCCAGTTCGTCCCGCAGTTCATAGGAATTGACGATGTTGCCGTTGTGGGCCACCGCCATGGTCCCCTTTACATGGTTCACTACGATGGGCTGGGCGTTCAGCCGTGCTCCGGAACCGGTGGTCGAATAGCGCACGTGACCGACGGCGAGGCTGCCGGGCCCGAACTGGGAAAGACGGGACTCGGGGAAGACTTCGCTGACCAGACCTACATCTTTAAAACTGGTAAATACTCCATCGTCATTGACGACGATGCCGGCGCTTTCCTGGCCCCGGTGCTGCAGTGAGAACAGGCCGTAGTAGCATGTTCTGGCCACATCGTAGCGCTCCGGCGACCATACGCCGAACACTCCGCACTCTTCGTGAATCTTGTTCATTCTTACCTCCCATAAACACAAGAAGACGAGGGGCGGACCTCTGGAAAAAGAGGAGTCGGAACCATCGGTGCGCCTCACGTCTGACTTGATTTATAAAGCAGAGTCCCTGCCCTGTCCGAATTGTTTTGAATCATGTTAACCTGGGTCCCGGACAGGAACCATGCAATTGTCGTAAATTATTCGCTGAACAGCAGCTCCGAATATGTCGGGAACGGCCAGTACTTCTCGTCGACCTTGACTTCCAGCTGGTCTGCGATGGCACGGGCGTCTGTCATATCCTTCAGCAGCACGTCGCGGCAGTAGATCATAGCCTCGTCCGTGCCTTCCGGCATGGCTGCGATCGCCGCTTCCAGCGCGTCTCCCGCATCCATCAGCTGGTCTGCCAGTTCGGAGATCTCCGCGCACTGCTTCTTCTCGTAGCGGCATGCGGTTCGGAGACCGGACATGGCCTGTACTCTCTGAGCCAGCTCCGCTGCGTATCCGGATACGGCGGGCAGGATCTCCTTGCTGATCATGTCTGTCATGCAGCTGGCCTCGATGCGGATCTCCTGCGCGTACTTCTCAGCGTAAACGTTGTAACGGGCTTCGATCTCGTCTTCCATGAAGATCCCATGGGATGTGAGGAGATCTTTATTCTTCTGATCCAGGTACTGGGGAAGAGCGTCCGGCGTTGTCTTCAGGTTCAGGAGACCCCGCTTCTCTGCTTCTTCGATCCACTCGTCGCTGTAGCCGTTGCCGTCGAAGATGATCCTCTGGTGATCGGTGAATGTCTTCTTCAGCAGCTCTGCCAGCGTCGCCTGGAAGTCTTCTGCGTTTTCAAGAATATCGGCGAACTGATCCAGTTCCTCTGCCATCATGGTGTTCAGCACCACATTGGGGCTGGAGATGGAATCGGAGGATCCCACCATGCGGAACTCGAATTTGTTTCCTGTGAATGCCATGGGGGACGTTCTGTTTCTGTCTGTGTTGTCCTGACGGATGTTGGGCAGGACTTCTACGCCAAGATCCATGATCTTCTTGCCGTGGTCTTCGTGGACGGAGCCCTCGATGATGGACTTGACCAGTCCGGTGAGCTCTGCGCCGAGGAATACGGAAATGACTGCCGGAGGCGCTTCCTGGGCGCCCAGTCTGTGGTCGTTCGCAGAGGAAGCAACGGAAGCTCTCAGCAGACCCTGATATTCGTCAACGCCCTTGATGAAGGCTGCCAGGAATACGAGGAACTGCATGTTCTGGCTCGGTGTGGAACCGGGCTTCAGCAGGTTCTTGCCGCCGTCTGTGGACAGAGACCAGTTGTCGTGCTTTCCGGATCCGTTGACGCCGTCGAAGGGCTTCTCGTGAATCAGTGCGGCGAATCCATGGCGCTCCGCTACTTTCTTCAGCATCTCCATAGCCAGCTGGTTATGGTCGCACGCGGTATTGACATCACTGTAGATGGCTGCCATCTCATGCTGGGACGGCGCGACCTCGTTATGCTTGGTCTTGGAGGGAACGCCCACCTTCCACAGCTCTTCGTCCAGATCCTGCATGAACTCAGCTACTCTGGGCTTGATCATGCCGAAGTAATGATCTTCCATCTCCTGACCCCGGGGCGGCTTGGCGCCGAACAGCGTCCTTCCTGCCAGCTTCAGGTCTCTTCTCGCGTTATACAGCTTGCGGTCGATCAGGAAATATTCCTGCTCCGGTCCGACCTGCGCAGTAACTCTCTGTGTCTCGGTGTCGCCGAAGAGACGCAGGATGCGGATCGCGGACTTGCTGACTGCTTCCATAGAGCGCAGCAGCGGCATCTTCTGGTCCAGAGCCTGTCCGGAGTAAGAACAGAAAATCGTCGGTATGTAAAGGGAATGTTCTTTAACAAAGGCATACGAGGTCGGATCCCATGCGGTATATCCTCTTGCCTCGAACGTGCTCCGCAGTCCGCCGGATGGGAATGAGGAGGCGTCCGGTTCGCCCTTGATCAGCTCCTTGCCCGAGAACTTGACCATGACCTTTCCGGTGGGATCGGTATCCAGGAAGCTGTCGTGCTTCTCTGCCGTCGCCCCGGTCATAGGCTGGAACCAGTGGGTATAGTGTGTAGCGCCGTGCTCAAGCGCCCATTTCTTCATTGCCTCAGCGATCTCTTCCGCCGTTTCCGGATCCAGAGTCTCGCCTGTATCAACACAGCGTCTCCATGACATAAACGCTTCCGTTGTCAGCCTCTTCAGCATGGATACTTCGTCGAATACCATGGAGTCATAAATGTCTGTCAGTTTCATAATCTCCTCCTGTTTCACTGATGCTGCCCGGATCTGCCGGAGAACGGCCGGTCAGGGCTTTGTTTCCACGCTCTCTCTATCTTTCTGTGCTTACTATTTACCGCTCTCGCCGTAGTTTGTAAGAACTCTCGCAGACGGATCATCCACGGCGCAGCCTTCCCAGTCCTTGTTGGGCATCCAGAAGTCGGCGATCATCTCCGCCTGTCCCGGATAATATGTCTCAAAGATCTCTCTATAGAGAAGGCTTTCCTTGGTGAAGGGCGGCCGGTAGGTGTACTTGCTGCACTTCTCCTGGAATTCCTCGTCTGTATACTTCGTCTCCGCGTATTCCTTCAGGTCGTCCACCATGGAATGACCTACCGCGTCGGAGAATGCGGCTTTCTGGCGCCACAGGATGTCGTGGGGCAGGATATGGTCTTCGTCAAAAGCCCTGCGCAGGAGATATTTTCCCATGTCGTAGGTGTTCATCTTGAGCGCGGGATCTATGCTCATGACGTATTTTACAAAGTCTGTATCGCCGAAGGGCACCCGCCCTTCTATGCTGTTTACGGAAATGCAGCGGTCTGCCCGCAGCACGTCGTACATGTGGAGCTCCCGGATCCTCTTGGCGGCTTCCTGCTGGAATGCCTCCGGCGAAGGAGCGAAATCGGTGTATTTATATCCGAACAGCTCGTCGGAGATCTCGCCGGTCATGAGGACGCGGACGTCGGTGTTCTCGTGGATCTGCTTGCAGCACAGGTACATGCCCAGGCTGGCGCGGATCGTGGTGATGTCCCATGTTCCCAGGAGCCTTATGACTTCCGGCAGCGCGTCCAGCACGTCCTGTCTCGTCATGTAGAATTCTGTGTGATCGGCGCCGATGAAGTCGGCGGCCTCTCTGGCGTATTTCAGGTCGATGGGATCCAGATCCATGCCGATGGCGAATGTGCGGATGGACCTTCCGAGGATCTTGGAGCTGATGGCACATACCAGGCTGGAGTCCAGGCCTCCGGAAAGGAGGAATCCCAGCGGCGCGTCGGCGTCGAGCCGGTCGTAAACGGCAAGGATCAGCTTCTCGCGGATGCGGTGGCATATGGTATCAATGTCATCGTGGATATATTCTTCTACTTCTGTAACATCTATATACTGGTGGAATTCGCCGTTCTGGAAATAATGTCCCGGCGGGAAGGGCATGATCTTGTCGGTCAGTCCCATGAGGTCCTTGGGCTCGCTGGCGAAGATCCATTCGTCCGCCGCAGTCTTTCCGTAGTACAAAGGCCTGATCCCGATGGGGTCTCTGGCAGCGATGTACTCGTCCTTGCTGCCGTCGTATATGATGAGTGCGAACTCAGAACCCAGCTTATCGAACATGTCTGTTCCGTACTCCTGGAACATGGGGAGCAGGATCTCGCAGTCGCTGTCGCTGTGGAAATGATAGCCCTTGGCCTTCAGTTTGTCCCTGAGAGCCCGCCAGCCGTAGATCTCGCCGTTGCAGGCCACAAGGTCCGCGCCCAGCTGAAATGGCTGCATGCCGCTGTCTGTCAGGTCCATGATGGACAGTCTCTGGAACCCCACCCAGCCTGTGGGCGTGGGCTCGATGGCCCACATATCCGGGCCTCTGGATTCTGTTTCTTTAAAGTGAGCACAAAGCTCCTGATAGGGAATGCTCTTCCCCGTAACACCTATGATCGAACACATAAAAAGCACCTCCTGATACTATGCAGCTGCATAATTTCGCTCATGTCTCTCGTTACCCCTGATGACTCCCGGATCCGCCGCTTGCGCCGGTTTGTCGATTCTCCAGAACACGCCGTGCGCTTCGGCTAAGCGATTTCCCGGATCCGCCGCTCATGCCAGTTTGCCGCTGTGGCTGACATTTGCGATTTACGTTTAGGACGAATAGCTGCTATCCGCGGTGCCACCTAACTTATCACCTAAAAAGGCGATCCCCTTTTCCGGCTCTTTGAAAACCGGACCAGAGGATCGCCTGTATTAGCTGATTATTATTTCGGCAGTTCGTGTGTTTTCCACATTCTGACTGGTGCTTTGCATCTCTGGCTGCACCCTTCATCCTGATCTGCACCTTACCAACAGCTCTGCACTGTCTGTCATTTTCGGTGCTCCCCGAATGATCTGTCTTACTGCCGCCTGACACGTTTGCTAATACGTGATTCTGTGACCAGGCTCCAACAAGCCCGTTGTGCTGTCACGGGCACAACCCGTCTCCCTTACTCTCCGCAAACTCGTTCTCTGCAGCGCTGCTTTTCTGGCCAGCTCTGCTTATCGATCTGACTTTTCGTTCAGACTTGTCGCTCTGATTTGCTATGTTGCTCTTATGATTTGCTTACGGATTTCTGATCGCGGCTCCCGGGTGTTCTTCACCTGAGCTCTTCGTACGCCATTCCCACTATCTGCCGCTCACTATGACTGAACTCTCAGGGTACTTTTCCCGATCATCGCCTTTATTGTTTTCTGCGTATCAATAACTTTGTTGATTTATAATAAAATTATATTCCTATTTAGTTATTTGTCAACAACTTTTTGAATATTTTCCGCATAATTTTAATAAACGTGCATAAAGTTAGATGCAGCGGAACGTGAACTGCCCAACCCGAAAGACCGTGAACTGAACATAAAACGTGAACTGGGCATAATTCATACATTGGCGACGTATTATCATATCCACAGAAACCGTGGAATCCCGTGGCAGCTCAAGCGGAATTTCGGTGAGATCACCCGTTTTCGCCAGTCGTTCGGGCTGATCGCCACAAAAACCAGTGGATCCCGTGGCGACGCGAGCGGAATTTCGGTGAGAACCCTCGATTTTGCCAGTCGTTCGGGCTGATCGCCACAGAAACCAGTGGATCCCGGGGCGACGCAAGCGGAATTTCGGTGAGAACCCTTGATTTCACCGGTCGTTCGTACTGATCGCCACAGAAACTGGCGAATCTGGTGGAGACGCCGGCAGTAATTCTGTGAAAAGCGCTGATCTCGCTATATACCCGGCCGCATCGCCTCAAAAACAGCAGGATTCCGGGGCGACGACGGCAGTAATTCTGCGAAAAGCGCTGATCTCGCTATATACTTGGCCGCATCGCGGTCAAGTCCTTTTTTGTGTGTAAATTAGAATTCAAGCAATTCTGATAATTTGGTTCTTCTGAGTGATTCCGTTGTCTACGATGAT
>OMXT01000054.1 GCA_900315125.1 uncultured Eubacteriales bacterium | reverse complement strand
TTCAGCCACATCGCCGAATCACATTAACGCCATGGATATGTCAAAGGATTACGGCGAAGTGGATCCCATCATCGAGAAGTCCCAGTTCCTGCAGTCTCTCTGCGAGCAGATCATCGCCGGACACCGCTTCGCCAAGGGGCAGCAGTCCATCATCGACCGCTGCACGGAGAATGTGTATCGGTTCTACAAGCAGGGGAACTATCAGGGAACGCCGCCAACACTGGTGGATTTCCGTGAAGAACTTCTGAAGCAGCCGGAACCGGAGGCGAAATCTCTCGCTCTGGAATTGGAGCTCTTCACCCGGGGGTCGCTGAACACCTTCGCGAAGGAAACGAACGTAAACACGGAGAACCGGCTGATCTGCTACGACATTCTGGAACTGGGCGAGCAGCTCCGGGCTATCGGCATGCTGGTCATCCTGGATTCCATCCTGAACCGTATCACCCGGAACCGTCGTACGGGGAAGGAAACCTTCGTTTTCATCGACGAGATCTATCTTCTGTTCATGCATGAGTATTCTGCGCAATTTCTGTTCAAGCTCTGGAAGCGCGTCCGTAAATACGGGGCCTACTGCACCGGCATCACCCAGAACGTGGATGACCTGCTGCAGTCTCACACCGCCCGAACCATGCTTTCCAACTCCGAGTTCATCATCATGCTGAACCAGGCGGCAACAGACCGGATCGAGCTTGCGAAACTTCTCAACATCTCCGACCTTCAGCTCTCGTATATCACGAACGTGGGCGCCGGCTGCGGTCTGATCAAGGTCGGCTCAAACCTGGTGCCATTCGAGAACAAGTTCCCGAAGAACACACAGCTGTACCGGCTGATGACTACCAAACCTTCCGAACAAATCGTGAATTAACGATGCGATAGTATTTCCAATAGAAACGAGGTGATAATATGCCGAAGATCAAAACGCGGGAGATCCACAAAGGAAGCATTAAGACCATCGACCGGGCGCAGGATCTTTCGGCGAGGATGCGTACGGTCGAACCCAAAACAAAGGGAAGCAGGTCCTCCCGTAATGACCAGGAATCAGCGAGCAGTGCGACCTATGGTGAAAGGCGGACGTCGTCCATCATGAAGGACGCCGGCGGAAAGACTGCGGAAACGATAGGTTCTGCCTCTCGCTGGGGAGCCCGCAAGATTCAGGAAAAGCGGCGGATGATACAGAGCCGAAGGGAACTTGCGAATAGTATCGATCTTTCGGAAGATACGCTGCCAGACAGTAATGTTTCCAAGTCCATGTCTCAGCCGCTGTCCGGACAGCTCCGAGCGGCGGCTTCTCGAAGTGCCGTGGAAAAGGCCGGGATCAGGATAGCGAGGGAAGGCTCGTCGGTTGCTGAGGCTGAAATCCAAAAAGCTCAGACAGAACAGAGCTTCCGCGCCGCGCGAAAGCTCGCAGAGCGTAGGATCCGAAAACAGTCGGAAAAAGCAACGCAGCTTCAGACTCGTCAGTCTAAGCGTATTGTGCGGGGTGCCGGGAGGGCGGTAAAGAGGATAGGACGAGCACTAAAACATCTCACGGAAAGCACGAAGGCATTAACCGGACTTTTTCTCGCCGGCGGATGGGTCGCTGTCCTGATCATCATGGTCTGTATTCTGTTCGGCGCCGCCTTCTATTATTTCGGAGACAGCAGCGCAGACACGTCCTACACTCCGGTGAGTCCGGAAGTGGAAGCGTTTACGCCGGAGATCACTGCAGCGGCGAAAAAATATGGCATCGACGATTATGTTGAACTGATCAAAGCTGTAATGATGCAGGAATCCGGCGGCAGGGGCGGCGATCCCATGCAGTGCTCCGCGTCGGGCTATAACAGGACCGGGAAGAAGATCACGGATCCGAATGTCTCCATCGATGTGGGCGTTCATACGCTGGCGGAATGCATTCGAAGCGCCGGTGTGAAGGATCCTACGGATCTCGACCGGATCAAGCTCGCAGCTCAGGGATACAATTTCGGAAACGGATATATCGACTGGGCGAAGAAAAAATACGGCGGTTATTCCATAGCGAACGCAGCGGAGTTTTCCAAGGCACACGCAGGGAAGTCCGGGAACTACGGGGATAAGCTCTACGCGGAGCACGTCCTTCGGTATTATCCGTACGGAAACTACGAGATCGGTCTCGGAAACGGCAACATCGTGAACATCGCCCGGGCACAGCTTGGAAACAAAGGGGGCGCCAAGTTCTGGTCCTGGTATGGTTTCCATTCTCGCGTGGAGTGGTGCGCCTGCTTCGTCTCCTGGTGCGCGGATCAGGGTGGATATCTGAAGAGCGGCACTATCCCGAAGTTTTCCCTCGTAAGCGACGGTGCAAACTGGTTCAAAGCGAAGCACCAGTGGCAGAGCCGGACGTATAAGCCAGCTCCCGGTGACATCATCTTCTTCACCTGGAGCGGAGGCCGTCTGCAGCATGTCGGGATTGTTGAGAAATGTAACGGCAAAGTTGTCACCACCATCGAGGGAAATAGCACCGACGCCTGCCGTCGCCGGACGTATCCGGTAGGCAGTTCCTGCATCGCAGGCTACGGCACGCCGGCATATCCGGATTCTTCATCCGGCAGCAAGACGCAGAGCGTTGCTCGTGGTACGATTACGGCTTCTCAGGTCGCTGATACTGCGGCAAAGTTGGACCGAAAGTATGCTTCCGAGCATTGGACATATAACGGAAGCCACCCTCAGGACAGCCATAAGACGATCAACTGCGTCAAGTTCACGCAGAATGTCTATGCCAAGTTGGGTGTCCGCTCTTTCGGCTGGTACACCAGGCACGGAAGGATCAACTCTTCTAAAGGCCTGAAGAACCTGGAGAAATCCGGTTTCTCTTATCGAGTTATCGGCGGCAGCAAAGGCATGACCGTCCGTGACGCTGTGAAGGACGGCTATCTCAGGCCCGGAGATATCGTAGGATATCGGTATAAGCATGATGACGGCTCCACTTCCGGGGGTTATGCCACCCACACGGAGCTATTTATCGGTAAAAAGAGTGGTGGGCGGTATCTCTTCTACGACTATGGCCCATCTTTCGTGAAGAAGGGAACCGGTAGGCATTGGCGGGAAGCACGGAGGATTGGATGCGTGATACGATATGAAGGTCTGAGTTATTGATCGATTGCATGTGAGAGTTAAGGTCATTGGGTCTCACATGCATTTACATGTCTTGATAATGTGTATTTCAGAGCGGATAACAAGATAACAATGCATTCAAACATGGGTAAAATATCATAAAATATTAACAAACAGATTGTGATAAGAAGTGTTTTCGGATATACTGAGAAAAGATTTATATGGAAAAGTCTTTGAGTTAAGAGGAGAAGAAATATGAGCGAGAATTGGATCGGTATCGATGAAGCTGCAGAATATCTTGGAATCAAGGTCGTGACGCTTCGTACATGGATACGGAAGAATAATGGCGTTCCCGCGCATAAGGTAGGAAAGTTCTGGAAATTCCAGAAATCAGAGCTCGATGAGTGGATAATAAGTGGAAAAAGTGCAGAGATCGATAAGCAGTGAGAGGAGGTCAGACGGTGGCTAAACTTGAACAGATGACTGTCGGATCGAATCTCAAGGGTTTGGTCGGAAAGGACACGGTGAGCGTAATCAGTGTTAAATGGTATGGCACAGCGGCACTTGAGATTACGTACAAGGATTCGAAGGGAAAGTTGGGAGACCAGATTGTCTACAGAGAGGATGAAGAGCATATAAAGTTGCAGAAGGCTAGTCTGCCCTGGAGCTTTGATGCGGATCCGAATGCCATGCGTCTGGCATCCGAAGCATACAGAATCCATCTAGCGCATATATTTGACCCGTATCTTGCTGTGCATACTTCCTCTGTAGAGCCTCTTCCCCATCAGATTTCTGCAGTATATCAGGAAATGCTATCGCGCCTTCCACTCAGATATGTGCTGGCGGATGATCCGGGTGCTGGCAAGACCATCATGACGGGTTTGCTGATAAAGGAACTTATTGTCAGGGGAGATCTCAGAAGATGTCTGATTGTCGCTCCTGGGAGTTTGGCGGAGCAGTGGCAGGATGAGCTATTCCAGAAGTTCCATCTCAGATTCGAGATTCTTACGAACGACAGGATTGAGTCAGCTGTTACAGGGAATGTCTTCTCTGAGATCAATTTTTGTATAGCGAAGTTGGATAAGCTTGCGCGTAATGAGAATATTCAGGCCAAGATAAAGACGACAGAATGGGATCTAATCGTAGTGGATGAGGCCCATAAAATGTCGGCAACAGTCTGGGGCGGTGAAGTGAAGTATACGAAACGCTTCCTGCTCGGTCGGCTGCTTTCAAATATCACAAGAAACTTCCTGTTGCTTACGGCTACACCGCACAACGGTAAAGAAGAGGATTTTCATCTTTTTTTATCCCTTGTGGATCCGGAGAGATTCGAGGGCGTTACGAGAAACAGCAATCAGGCAGTAGATGTTTCTGATGTCATGAGACGTCTTGTCAAAGAGGAATTGCTCAAGTTCGATGGCACACCTTTGTTCCCTGAGCGTCGCGCCTATACAGTAAATTACGATCTGTCGCCGGCAGAAGCGAAACTTTATTCTGCGGTTACAGAATATGTGCAGCAGGAGTTCAACAGGGCGGATAATCTGAACAAAGACAGGAGAACGGCTGTAGGATTCGCTCTTACCATTCTGCAGAGAAGATTAGCTTCGTCACCGGAAGCCATCTATCAATCCCTTAAAAGACGTCGCGAACGACTCGAAAACAGACTTGATGAGGAGAGACTTGGCAAAAGGGCAGAGGAATATACGGTTGGATTTGATGATGATTACGATGAAGATGATCTGACTGGTTATGAACAGGAAAACATGGAAGAGAATGTCGTGGACCGTGCATCAGCTGCGGCTACGATCAATGAGTTGGAGGCTGAAATTGCAACGCTGAAGAAGCTAGAGCAGATGGCGCTTCAGGTTAGGAACAGCGGTGAGGATCGCAAATGGGAAGAATTGTCTAGGCTTCTTCAGGATAATGACAACATGTTCGATCCAGAGGGACGCAGAGAGAAACTCATTATTTTCACAGAACACAAGGATACACTGCGATATCTGGCAGAGCAGATCCGTTCTCTCTTTGGAAATGATGAGTCTGTTGTGACCATTCATGGTGGAATGCTTCGTGACGAAAGAAGGAAGGTAGAAGAACTTTTCAAGCAAGACAAGAACGTCAGAATTCTTATTGCAACAGATGCTGCTGGCGAAGGCATCAATCTGCAGAGAGCCCATCTGATGGTAAATTATGACCTTCCTTGGAACCCGAACCGAATGGAGCAGCGTTTCGGTCGTATCCACAGGATCGGTCAGACCGAAGTCTGCCATCTGTGGAATCTTGTGGCATCTGAAACCAGAGAAGGTATGGTCTTCCAAAGACTTTTCGAGAAGTTGGAGCAGGAGAGGGCGTCCCTTGGAGGAAAAGTATTCGACATATTAGGGAAAGTCACATTTAATAATAAATCGCTCAGAGATCTTCTTATTGAGGCTATCCGTTATGGTGATGATCCAGGCGTGAAGGCACGTCTTAATACTGTTGTTGATCGTTCGATGGACAGAGATACGCTTAGAAAGCTGCTTGAAGAGAGAGCTCTCACGGAAGATTCCATGGATTTCCATAAAGTACAGGTTATCCGTGAAGACATGGAGAGAAAGGAGACGTATAAGCTCCAGCCACACTTTATAGAAGAATTCTTCTTAGAAGCTTTCAAGAGCCTTGGGGGCAAGATCAGACCAAGGGAAACCGGAAGATACGAGATTACTTCTGTACCATATGCTGTAAGGAACCGTGATATGCAGATCGGTTTTGGAGAACCAGTACTCAGCAGATATGAAAGAGTCTGCTTCGACAAGGAATACTGTAATGTGCCAGGTCAGGTTCAGGCAGCACTTCTAGCACCGGGGCATCCTTTACTTGAGGCTGTAATTGACTTGATACGGGAAAGAAATGTTGAAGTGATGAAACGCGGGACCATATTCATCGACGACAGCGATTTCTCCACTGATGCCAGGCTTCTATTCTATATAGAGGATGCTGTTCAGGACGGAGTTGTTCTGCCGAATGGAGGAAAGCGTATCATTTCAAAGCTGGTTCATTTTGTGGAACTAAAAGAAGATGGCACTACAGTCAACGCTGGTTATGCTCCGTATCTTGACTACCGTGCCCCGAATGAGGAAGAGTTGACCCGAATAAAGAGCTGGATTGATACACAGGGTTGGCTCAAGAATGGCGTGGAAGACAGGGCAAAGGGATATGCGATTTCAAATCTGATTCCTAAGCATTTCTCAGAGGTGAAAAGTAGGAAGATCAAGATGTTGGACAAGACTGCGAAGGCTGTGAAGGAGCGGATGACTTCAGAAATTCGCTATTGGGACTATCGTGCAATAGAACTGAGAGAGCAGGAATCCGCAGGAAAGAAAAATGACCGTTTAAATTCCCAGCGAGCTGAGCGAAGGGCTGAAGAGCTTCAGTCCAGAATGCAGCAGAGACTGGAAGAGATTGACAAGGAAAAGATGCTTTCTGCAACGCCTCCGGTAGTGACTGGGGGAGCTCTGGTCATTCCAAAGGGGCTCCTGCATAAACTGAAAGGTGAACCAACAGCATCATTGTTTGGTAAGGGTGACCGGCAGGCTATTGAATATGTTGCAATGAATGCTGTAATGAGAATCGAAAGAGGTCTCGGAAATGTTCCCTCCGATGTCAGTGACATCAAGTGTGGATACGATATCGAATCCAGAACAAAGGAGCGGTTGAGTGAATACGCACGACGTCTCAGGTTCATCGAGGTAAAGGGCCGGGCGAAGGGTGCTACGACGATTACTGTCTCGAAGAATGAGATCTTAACGGCTTTGAATAAACAGGAAGACTTCATTCTGGCAATTGTAGAAGTAGATAGAGACAGGACACATACAATATATTTGAGACAACCATTTAAGAATAAACCGGATTTCACAGCGACAAGCGTGAATTATGATATTCAAGACCTTGTGAACAACGCTGAAATTCTGTACGAAGAGTGAGGGAACATAGATGGGAAATAAGAAACTGATAGAAGTTGCGTTGCCGCTAGAGAAGATAAATGCTGCTTCAGCGAGAGAGAAATCTATACGCCATGGGCATCCATCAACGCTTCATTTATGGTGGGCAAGGCGGCCGCTTGCAACGGCTAGAGCGGTAATTTGGGCAAGCATTGTTGACGATCCTTCGTCACATCCCGAACTTTTTCCTACAGAAGAAGAGCAAAACGAGGAAAGAGATCGTCTTTTCAAAATCATTGAAGATCTAGTGGTTTGGGAAAACTCTAATAATGAAAAAGTCTTGGATGCTGCGAAAAAAGAAATATTGAAATCAACGAATGGAAAACCACCTGCATTGTTGGATCCATTTGCGGGAGGTGGAACCATACCTCTTGAAGCCCAACGTCTTGGAATTGAGGTTCATGCACATGACCTTAATCCTGTTGCGGTAATGATTAATAAGGCGATGGTTGAGATACCCCCAAAGTTTTCTGATATGTCGCCAGTAAATCCGGATGATAGCATTGGTCGAACATCCGAATTTTGGAAAAGAGCAGAAGGAATGGCTGCAGACGTTCAATATTATGGCAATTGTATGAAACGTGAGGCATTTAAAAAAATTGGACATTTATATCCAAAAGTGAAAGTACCAAAAAATCAAGGAGGTGGAGAAGCTACTGTTATTGCATGGATTTGGACAAGGACTGTTAGATGTCCGAACCCTGTTTGTGGTTGTGAAATGCCATTAGCAAGCAGCTTCATTTTATCTAAAAAAAAGGGAAATGTTGCATATATAAATCCATTGCTTGATCAAGAAAAAAAGAAGATAGATTATGAAGTGCGTTATAACGGTAAAGCTCCACAACCTGGGAAACTTGCGCGAGGCGCAAAATTTAAATGCTTAATGTGTGGAGAATCTACAACTGATGACTATATTAAAAATGAAGCGGTCTCGGGACGGATGGGTGTTGAACTGATGGCCGTTGTGGCGGAAGGAAAGAAAGGCAGAATATATATCACTCCAGATCAGGAGCAGAGATTGTCTGCAGATATTCCTAAACCTGATAATCTCCCAGAGGGTGCTATTGGGGGGGACCGAAGGGCGTTATGGACTCCTTTGTATGGATTGACGGAGTTTTCAGATCTTTTTACAAATAGGCAGCTTACAACGTTGACTACATTTTGTGATTTGGTTCCACACTTACAAAAGAAAATAGAGAATGATGCAATTAATGTAGGAATGGCGGACGATCATATATCGCTGAAAGATGGGGGAGTTGGGGCAAGAGCATACGCAGAAGCCATAAGTGTTTATTTGGCATTCGCCATTGATAAAGTGAGCGACAGAGGATCTACAGGATGTGGCTGGGATACCCAGAGAGATGGTGTTACCAATACTTTTGGCCGGCAAGCTATACCAATGAAGTGGGATTATGCAGAGAGCAATCCTTTTAGTAATTCTTCGGGTTGCTTTAGCAATGCAGTAATGTGGGAAGTTAAGTGCTTGCAGAAAATGCCAGCTGGAAAATGCGGATTTGCAGAACAAGCTAATGCCCAAGAAGAGACGTCAATTAGCGATGTTATGATATCTACCGATCCACCGTATTATGACAATATAGGTTACGCAGATTTATCTGATTATTTTTATATATGGATGAGAAGAAGTCTTAGGGACACATTTCCGAGAATATTTTCTACCATGCTTGTTCCAAAGTCAGAAGAGTTAATTGCGACGCCCCATAGACATGAAGGAAGTATGGAAAAAGCAAAAAACTTCTTTGAAGATGGAATGCTTGCGACATGCAGACAAATATATAAAAGTACAACTAATTCAATTCCAGTAACAATTTATTATGCGTATAAACAAAGTGATACGGATGGTAATAATGAGAGGGCATCGTCGGGATGGGAGACAATGTTAACATCCATTATAAAAGCAGGCTTTGCAATTACGGGGACTTGGCCTATGAGAACTGAGCTAACGTCAGCTTTGAAGCATGGCGTTAACGCTTTGGCAACATCTATAGTTCTTGTTTGCAGAAAGAGAAATATGGATGCTGGTCAGACGACTAGAAGAAATTTTATAAATGAACTTAAACGTGAATTAAGGCCGGCGCTTCAAAAGCTACAGCAAAGCAATATTGCTCCTGTTGATATGGCCCAGTCTGCAATAGGTCCAGGTATGGCTGTGTTTTCGAAGTATAAACAAGTACTTGAAGCTGACGGCACTCCTATGACCGTCCGCTGTGCGCTGCAAATAATCAACCAGGAGTTGGATCTCTATTTCAATGAGCAGGACAGTGATCTAGATACTGAGAGCCGTTTCTGTGTGGATTTGTATTCGCAGTCGGCCTTCAATGAAATACCTTTTGGTGATGCCAATACCTTGGCAACGGCGAAGAATACGTCGGTAGCCACCATGGCTTCTCACGGAATTCTGTATGCGCAGAAGGGCAAGGTACACCTGGTGGATCGTCCAGATCTGCCAGCGAAGATAAGCGAGTATGACGGCAGCATCTGGCTTTTATGTCAGCAGCTCACATACATGATGGAGAAAGATGGCATAGAGGGTTGTGCCGAAACTATCGTGAATATGTTCGGTTCTAATCCTGAAAGGGCAAAGGACTTGGCATATCGCCTCTATACGATAGCAGAGAGAAAAAAATGGGCACAGGAAGCATATGCCTATAATGCTCTGGTCGTCGCGTGGCCGGAGATCCAGTCTAGAGCGGCAGAGTTGAAGGCTGTCGAGCCCGTTCAGATGACGCTGGATAGCTATTTAAAGAGTAAGAATTGATTTGAGGTTGGTGCATGCCATACAAGAAATTGATAGAAACGGCTATGCCGGTATTTAAGATAAATACAGAAGCGGAAAGAGAGAAAAAGTCTAGGAGCAGCATGCCGTCAAATTTACATATCTGGTGGTCTCGCACACCGTTGGCTGTGGAAAGGAGTATTCTGTTTGAATCCCTGGTAGATGATCCGGCTGAGCATCCTGAACTATTTCCTGAGAAGGTTCAGCAGCGGGATGAACGAGATCGGCTACTACAGATGGCGGGAAAGCTGTCAGAAGTAGAGAGCATGGGGGACCAAGATTTACTGGAGAAGGCAAGGCGAGAAATCCAAAGGAATGTAGTTGGGAAAACTCCTCTCGTTTATGATCCTTTTGCAGGCAGCGGGACGACTCCGGTGGAGGCGCACAGACTGGGACTAAAAACCAGCTCGTCAGATTTGAATGCTGTTTCTACTATGATTACAACCCTTGTATCGGATATTCCATCAAGATTTTCCAATACAGTCCCGGTGCATCCAAAGGAGGAAACAACACTTCCGATTACTCTTTCTTATGCGGCAGGGATTGCAGAGGATATTCACTATTATGGAGAAAAAGTCGAAAAAGAGGCATATAGACAAATAGGCTCACTGTATCCAAAGATTATTCATCCGATGGATGGAAAAGAATTGGAGGTTTCAGCATGGATTTGGGCCAGAACAGTGAAGTGTCCCAATCCAACTTGTGATTGCAATATTCCTCTCTCTTCCAGCTATGATCTTGCAAAGAAGAAGGGAAGTGAGGCTTGGGTCGAGCCAGTCATCGAAAATGGATCGGTTCGATTCTGCCTCCATAGGAAGCCTCATATCGAAGGCAAAGGAAAGCCGAAAGTCGCCAGGACTGCAGTCTTTAAATGCCCGGTATGCGGTCAGATCACAACGGATTCCTATGTAAAAGAATGCGGCATCAATCATAAGATAAGCAGTCAGTTAATAGCTGTAGTTGCTGATGATGAAAAGAAAAGATTATATCTTGAAGTTACACCTGAGCAGAAATCTGCGGCTGACGTAAAGGCTCCAGAAAAAGTTCCGCATGGGCAGCTGCCGGCATTTGCAAGGAGGTTTAGTCCTCCATCATTTGGATTGACGGATTATGCAGATTTATTTACAAATCGTCAGCTGAAGTTTCTAACAACGATGCTGGATATAGCCAAAGAGCTTCAGCCGGAAATTGAAAAGCAGGCGGTGAAGCGTGGCTATGAAGATGATGGGATTTCTTTCCGGGATGGAGGACATGGCGCTCTGGCATATGCGGAAGCGATAAGGATTGGCTTGGTTGTTACGATCAGCAAATTGCTTGACCGGTGTTCCAATCTCTGCAGCTGGGATTCCAGCGGAGGCGGGTCTGTGAGGAATGTTTTTTCCAGAGCAGCGATGCCGATGATATGGGACTTCGCTGAGCCGAATCCTTTTAACGGTGCCAGCGGCAGCTTTTCGAATACTCTGGAGAGGACATGCACAGCGATTGCAGCCCTTCCTGCAGGTATAGAAGGCAATACGATAGTTGCGGATGCAGCGGCACCTAATGATATTAGGGATGCGTTGATTTCTACAGAATTGCCATATTATGACCGGGCTGCATATCAGGAGCTTTCGGATTTCTTTTATGTCTGGATGAAATACGGACTGGAGGATCTGTATCCTAATTATTTCTCAGCACAGCTTACTTCTAAGGCGGAGGATCTGACGGCATTTCCGTATAGATATGATGGTGATAGGAAGCAGGCTGATGCCATCTACGATGAAAAATTGAAGGCGGTATTTAAGAACCTGTATGAAAGTGCATCAGATGAATATCCTTCGACAGTGGGCTTTATATACAAGGTGAGCACTTCTTCCGAAGACGATCTGGATGAATGGGAAGCGTTTGTTACTACAGTGTGCAATGCCGGATTTTCTGTTACAGGCTCTTGGCCGCTTGGCAGAAAGTACGAAAGTAGCATAGCACTTGCCGAATCCAGAGGTATTCCGGTCACAGTCGTTCTGCGGAAAAAAGATGCATCCGCTCCTCAGATCACAAGAAGGACCTTTGTCGCGGAAGTAAAGCGGGAGATTCCAGTGATTCTGAGCGAATTGTCCAGAGAGGTCAATGTGATGGATCTGAGGCCGTCTGTAATAGGACGTGCATTGAATATATATACCAGGAACAAGCAGGTACTGAATGCGGATGGTTCATGTATGAAGCCTTATGAGGCATCAAGGATAATTGAACAGGAAATAGATACGCTGATCCATACGTATTATGAAAAAAGTAACCAAGGCTGTAAGTGAGGAGGAATCAGACCATGGTAGAGAATCTTGAATATGTTCAGAAGGGATTCCGCATACTCCATCCATTGATGGCTGGGTATATTGCACAGGAAATGAGCAGAGAGTACAAAGATGAATGGTGGCAAGAAGTTCTTTCTTCTCTCGGAGATCAAGGATGGGATTTGCCGCAGTCTGGAGAATGGGGTGATCTGGTAGACTCTCTTGATGTGGCAAACTGCCTGCGTCTCCTTGACCGTCAATGGGGACCATTGTTCAGAAAACATCTTGCAAGAGATCGCAGGGCCTGGGCCAACGAGCTTATGGGGGTTAGGAATACTGTTTCTCACAGTGGACTGCAGGATATGCCGAAGGATGACGCGGAAAGAGCGCTCGATACGATGGCGCGTCTGTGCTCCGATATTGACCTTCAGGGCGCGGAGGAGATACGTACGATACTGCGTGAGCTTCGCTATGGAACGAGCATGGGATCCACTACAGTGACCGAGTCAAGTGCGCAGCCGCAGGAACAATCGAAAAAGAAAAAAGATGAGGTTGGTGTCCTAACAAAGATCAGCGGATCAAAGCTGCCGAGTTGGCGCGAGATCATAGAACCTCATCCGGACGTAGCGCAGGGAAGGTATCTAAACGCGGAGTTCGCGGCGGATCTTGCTCAAGTGGCGAGGGGTGAAGGAGCGTTTGAGTACAGAGATCCAGTTGAGTTCTATGCTCGTACTTATGTAACAGACGGAATGAAGGGACTGCTGATCCAGGCGCTTAGGAGATTTGCAGGGAAAGACGGAGAACCGGTTCTTCAGCTAAAGACTGCTTTTGGTGGTGGTAAAACCCATAGCTTGCTGGCACTTTATCACATGTCACGTGGAGGAATTCCGCTCGATAAGATTCCAAATCTGAAGGCGGTTATGGATGAAGCGGGAGTGACAGAACTTCCTAAAGCGAAGGTCGCAGTTCTTGTTGGAACGGCCATGGATCCTTCCAGATCCAAGAGGCCTGCGAATCTTCCTGGCGTTACCATCAATACAATCTGGGGAGAGATGGCATATCAGCTTGCCATTGCTGCAAATGATCCCAAGCTGTATGACTATGTGAAGGAAGCTGACAAGAAGGGTGTCTCTCCGGGGAGTCTTGCGCTCAAGAATCTGTTTGATGCATGCGGGCCCTGCCTGATTCTGATGGATGAGCTTGTGGCTTATGCCAAGAAAATATATGGAATTGACGGCTTGCCGGCAGGATCTTTTGATAACTTCATTTCATTTATTCAGGAAATTACGGAAGCGGCTAGCGCCAGCAAGAACAGTATGGTGGTAGCTTCCATTCCTGAATCTGCAGTTGAGATCGGCGGAGAAGCGGGTCAGAAAGCACTCGAAGCTATCGAGCATACATTCGGTCGTAAGGAATCGATCTGGAAACCGGTTGCTGCCAGCGAAGGTTTTGAAGTCGTACGGCGCAGGCTTTTCCTTGACTGCAAGAAACCGGAGGAGAGGGATCGTGTATGCGCCGCCTTTAGTCAGATGTATCAAGATAATCAAGGAGATTTCCCAATAGATTCCAGAGAGGTTGAATATCGAAACAGGCTAATTTCCTGCTATCCTATTCATCCTGAGATTTTTGACAGGCTGTATGAAGAATGGGCAACGATGGAACACTTCCAGCGTACCCGTGGTGTCCTGCGCTTGATGGCAGCGGTCATTCATGAACTGTGGATGGCAAATGATGCCAGCGCAATGATCATGCCAGGATCGATTCCGCTTGATATACCAACGGTAAAGGATGAGCTGGTACGCTATCTGCCGGAGACTTGGAATGCGATTATTGATTCAGAGGTTGACGGAAAGAATGCTGTTCCTTATCAGCTTGATCGGAGCAATATCCGATACGGAAGAAATATGGCTGCCAGAAGAGTGGCCAGAACAATTATGCTGGGGAGCGCTCCTACAGTAAGGGCACAGAATATTCGTGGTATCGAGGCATCGCGATTAAGACTGGGAGTCGTTCAGCCAGGAGAAAACATTGCTGACTTCAATGATGCTCTGAATACTTTGCGGGGTTCTCTGTCATATCTGTATGCGGATCCCGCGGGAAATAGATACTGGTACGATACAAGGCCTACGCTCAGAAAAACAGCATCTGATCGGTCTTCACAGATGGCTAGCTCAGATGTGGAATATGAGATCGAAAAAAGACTGCGGGATCTTCGGAAGGAATCTCCGTTTGCAGGACTTCATGTCTGCCCAGCAACATCCAACGATGTATCTGATGAACAGGCCGTCAGACTGGTAATTCTGCGGTCACAGGATACATTTAAGCAGAATAAACCGGACTGTCCGGCATTGAAGAAAGCAGAGGAGATCTTGAACAACAGAGGAACAGCTCCGAGGACTTATCGGAATATGCTTGCCTTTGTTGCTCCGGATGCAGGACTGCTTCCTAGTTTGCAGAAGGCGGTAAGTGATCTGCTGGCATGGGAATCCATTAAAACGGACAGCACCAGACTGAATCTGGATGCCGCACAGAATGCAGAAACGGCAAGTAATATATCCAGATGCAACGATACGGTCAACAGCCGGCTGAAGGAAGTGTATTGTTGGCTGCTGGTTCCGGGAATTGACAGCGGCGCTGACATGAAGACTATTATCTGGGATACGGATCGTCTGGTTGGTATGGAGCCGATCGTCTCCAAAGCAGCCGCAAAGATGATCCAGAATGAGCAGATCATTACGAAATGGGCACCAGCACTCCTTAAGATGGAGCTCGATAATCTGCTGTGGAAGAATGAAAATCACATTCAGGTAAAGAAACTTTGGGAATATCTGACGACATATTGCTATCTGCCGAGATTAGCTAATTTCTCTGTCCTTGAGAATACGATACGTGCAGGCGTGGCCAGTGATGAAGCTTTTGCTATAGCATCTTCTTTTAACGGCGAAAGGTATTCAGGACTTAGATACAACACGGCGCTCATGGATGTTTATCCAAACGATTACCTCGTAAAGGTATTGACTGCGCTTAAGCAGTTGAATGCTGAGAAAGAAGTTACGAATGGTTCATCCGGAGTGGCGGAGACAGAAGCGTTTGGCGGAAGTGGCGCTAAGGGAGGCTTTGCTCCATCAGGATCGGGAAGTGGTGCATTCAGTGGTACTGAAACAGGTGGCGGTGATTTAGGAGGAGCAGAACCTGCTTCGCATTCGGAAATACCGCATAATACTCGGTTCTTTATGAGCGCAAAACTGGATAATACCCGAGTAATCAGGGATGTTCAGAAACTCATGGATGAGATTGTGAACCTGCTTTCCTCTGTTGACGGCGCTGAGATAGAGATGTCACTTGAAGTAAACGCACATTCTGATCAAGGATTTGACACTAGTACTGTACGAGCAGTTATTGAAAACTGCAGAACACTTAAAGTCGATCAGTCTGGGTTTGAGTGTTGACCCGCAGTTTATTCGCTTCCTAAATTCTGATTTTCCGGCAAAATAAATAAGGAAACTGCCTCGTGGAATCTGAT
>OMXT01000030.1 GCA_900315125.1 uncultured Eubacteriales bacterium | reverse complement strand
CATAAAATATCCATTCCCAGGGTAAAATCTGCTGTTTTTGGCCATTTTCGGCCGAATGGGATTCAATACATTAAACACCGGGGTGTTTGCCCCGACGCCAAGCTCCAGAAACAGGATCTTTCCGTTATAAGACCGGTTGACGTCCATCACGCTGTCCGCGGTGAAAAATCCCTGTGCCTTAATCCCATGCCGTGCCAGAAAATCTCCGTAGCGCCCGGCGGCTGTGTGCCAGCCCGCGTCCTCCGCAAACGTATCATCGGATCGCAGGTTCGGTACCATTGCCCTGCCGTCGTCCGGGCAGTGAGGGATAAGATCAGAGTCCACGGTCATGCGGATCTCTGCGTCCTCAGGGATAATAAGGTTTCCGTCCTCGGCGATCTGGAAACCCTGGGACAGGATCATCGCCCGCACCTGAGCCTCGTTATCGTATGTCTTGCCTTTTGATGGTCCTCTGGGGCTCAGACTCTGGAACAGTCCGTAGTCTCCCTGGGTATAAAACAGGCGGTGCTTGTCAAACCCGGCGCGCTGGAAGCAGTGATCCACGTTCGTAGTCAGGACGAAGTAGTCTTTGTCCCTGACAATATCAAGAAGCCTGTTGTACAGATCATTGGGAACGGGCGCGTAGCGGTTCAGCCAGATGTGCCGGCTCCACCAGCCCCAGAATGTCTCCATGTCCGGGAAGGGATAGAATCCGCCGGAGTACATGTCCCGAATCCCGTATTTCGCCCGGAAATCACTGAAGAATTTATTGAAGACAGCACCGGAATATTCATATCCGGCGGCTGTGGACAGGCCGCTGCCGGCGCCGATGATCACTGCATCGCAGTCGTCCAGCGCTTTCCGCAGATCTGCCGGTGAAGTGCCCAGCAGTTTGATTTCTTCTTTCTTTGTTTTTTTAAACATATAAATCACGCTCTCAGTTTAATTACTGCACCGTGAGTGCAGACAGCATAGCAGTTTCCGCAGTGCAGGCAGTGGCTCTGATCTATTACCTTAGGACACCCTCCGGTGATGCAGTTCTGGGGACATTTCCGCTGACATTCGCTGCAGCCGATGCATTTGTCCGCAAGGATGCGGTAGCCGGTTTCAGCTTCAGGTGCTCCGCCGAAACTGAAGGTCTGGCGGAATATGGGCTTCTGCGAAAGGTCGAATATCTCGCCGGACGCCTCGCAGATCTGAAATACTTCCAGCGCCTCCCGGGATTCTTCCGAAGGATAGATTTCTGCCATGTAAGGGTTCTTTTCGAATATCTCTGCCAGCCGATCCTGTCCTATGCTCCTGACTCTGCCCCGGAGATTTACAGACAGGGAGGACATGGTGTCTTCACCTTTCAGTCCTGTGAGGGCAACAAAGCCCTGGCTCGTCAGTCTCCGGTAAAATGCCTTGCCCCTTGCCGTCAGGAAGTACAGTCCTTCGTCATCCGACAGCATCATATCGATGACGCAGGTAACGGGCAGTCCCTGATCATCGTTGGTTGCCACTATTGTTGAATGTATGTCCTTCTGCAGTGTTCTGAGTATTTCCTCTGTGGTCATATGATGCTCCCTCCTCTTCTGCCTGCAGCTTACCGCGTCAGCCGGCTTTCTTTATCTCTTCCTGCAGATTTCCTGCGATGTCCGCCAGCGTGATCTGCTTCATCTGTTCTTCCATGGAATTCTGGATGTCCCGGAGTTTTTCATCCATAGCGCTGTGGATGTTACGGCCTACCGGGCAGGCCATGTTTGGGTTTTCGTGGAAATGGAACAGTCCGGTTTCATCCAAACAGTCTACAGCCTTATACACGTCATAGAATGTAATGTCCTTCAGTTCCCTCGCGAGGGTAATGCCGCTGCGGCCCCGGCTGGACCGGATGATTCCCGCGTCCTTCAGCTTTGACATGACCGTGCGGATGACCACCGGATTCACGCCGACGCTTCCTGCCAGAAAACTGCTCGTTACTGTTTCTTTATCTTTAAAATAATCAGTGGCAGTGATAATATGAACGGCTATTGTAAATCTGCTTGTAATTTGCATTATTACACCTCCTTTGTGCAGTGTATCATAAGCGCTGCACCATGTCAATCGGCTGCAGCTCCTGCTGCAGGCGATTGACAATGGGTGAAATTCCTGTTGCTTCCCGGGCTGCGGGATTCTGTTCCTCTATGCGCGTACAACGCTGATTCTCTGCTGAATGTGGCTGCCTTTTTCTATCTCGTCAACCATAGCGATGGCATAGTCAGCATAGCTGATGATGCTCTCACCTCTGGAATTCAGTGTCAGTTCTTCACCAGCCTGGATATATTTTCCGGTGCGCTCGCCCTCTGCCTGGAAGTCTCCGGCGGGGCTGATGAATGTCCACTTTACATCATTGCGCTTGCGGAGTTCTGCCAGTTCCTGCGCCTGTGCACTGGCAAGAGGCTTGAACTCTTCCGGGAAATCCGGTCCGTCCGCAACGACTGCGGTATGCTCAGGATTAACGTAGAGACTGCCTGCGCCGCCTACGATCAAGAGACGGGTGTCCGTTCCGGAAAGGATATCGCACAGGTGCTGAGATGTCTGAACGTGGCCGGGAAGCAGTTCCTCCTGCCATGCGCCAAAGGCGTCGACTACTGCGTCAAATCCCTTCAGATCCTCGCTGGTCAGATCCATGATGTCTTTAACGACTGCCTTTTTCGCTTCGGTGGCATTCTCTCCCCTGACAAAGGCTGTTACATCGTGTCCTCTTTCAATTGCCTCTTTAACAATGAGCTTTCCGTTGCGTCCGTTTGCTGCTACTACTGCGATCTTCATAATATTGTCCTCCTTTTGTTATTCTTGAATTCAGTTATTGCCGACCTGCGGGGCAGGATCAACTTGTAATGATCTTTATTACAAATAAACAATAACACGAGAACTTCAAGTTGTCAATAAATTTGTTACAACTTTTTCAAGATTTTTTTCGCAGCAAAAAGGCTGCATCGGAAGGTCAGATGATCCTTCTGATGCAGCCGCATAGAAACCTTATATATTATTTGTATTTATAAAATCCCTCGCCGGCGTTTATTCCAGTCTTTCCGGCGTCGATCTTTTCTTTCAGCATCTTGGCGATCTTCGCGGAATCGGACTCGGGATCGCTGAGATCCGGGGACATGCTGACGATATTATATGCAGTCGTCAGGCCTACCACGTCCAGTATGCGCATGGGTCCCATGGGAGCACCTGTGGCGAGCATCCATGTTTTATCAACAGTTTCCGGGTCGGATACACCCCGGGCAACCAGTGTTTCTCCAGCAAACAGGAAGGGTACGAGCAGTGTGTTCAGGATATAGCCAGGCTGTTCTTTGTGCAGCTGCAGCGGAATCATCCGGATCTGCTCCGCAAACTCAACGACCTGGTCGTAATATTTCTGTTCCGTGCCCGCATGGCCCATGACCTCTGCCGTGTTGCTCTTCCAGATGTTGTTAGCGAAATGGAGGGCAAGATACTTCTCCGGGCGGCCTGTGTATTCGGCAAGCTGGCTGGGGAGCAGGGTAGAAGTATTTGTTACGAGAACGGTATTTTCTGGCAGGTGTTTCTGCAGCTCTGTGTAGAAGGCGATTTTTTCCTGCGGATTTTCAGCGATCGCCTCAATGACCAGGTCCGCGTCCGCCGCAGCATCTTCATAACTTGTCGTAAGAACAAGGCTGTTGAATGCGTCATCTGCCTTTTTCTTAAGATCATCGATCTGTTCCTCCGTCACATCCGATGTATCTGCCAGTCCCCGGGCATAGGCAGAAGGATCTGTCTTCATCGCTTCCAGTGTATCGAGATAGATCTTATGCAGTCTCTCGAATTTTGGTTTCGCACGGCCGATAGACGACTCCGCCCGCAGCCAGACCTTTACGCTGAAACCGCAGTATGCCGTCTGATAAGCAATCTGACTTCCCAGTACGCCGCCTCCGGCAACGACAATATTCTTAAAGCTCATAACTAGTCTCCTTCCATAGCATTATGTGGAAATATATTGTGGGCGATTGGATGCTCAACAATAATTATACGATGTGCTGAATAATAATGCAATCTATTTTGCAAATATTTCATTTGCGGCATGCGTATGCGTTTGGCGATGATCGGATGAATAAATTTAAGGAAGCATACAGAAGTATTTCTGTGCAGCCGGATGTTGTCTTCTTGGATTTCGGTGTGTGACTGCGAATTTCAATATTACCACCGAAATATTTCCAGTGCTGCGTTCGGTGGTTTGCCGCAGTCCTGGGCTGGTCACCGAAGGAAAGTCCGTTGTTGGAGATGAAAGGGTAAAGTTGCTTGTAAAGTAGAGAATATTAGGGTCAAGTCCTTTTTTGTGTGTAAATTAGAATTCAAGCAATTCTGATAATTTGGTTCTTCTGAGTGATTCCGTTGTCTACGATGAT
>OMXT01000033.1 GCA_900315125.1 uncultured Eubacteriales bacterium | reverse complement strand
TATTCTATCACAAGAAGGTGGCCTCTATTTTATTCTCTCGGATTATCCTCTTCTCCCTAAAACCTCCACATCTATTTTACACTAACGTCGTCTATGGCTTCTTCGTTCCAGACGTTCTGGTAAATTTGGCCCGGCGAGAACACCTGGCCCGGCGAACTGATCAGCAGCTTCAGTATACCGAACTCCTTGGGCGTCAGGTCTACGGGCTCCCCGTCTACTGTTACCAGCTTCTGCGCGTCGTCCAGAAGCAGACCGCCGGTGCGGTACACCCGGCTGGGATCCGAGCCGCCGCCTTTGCTGCCGGATGCACCCATGCTCCCAAGATCCGTGTAACGGCGGAGCTGGGAACGGACCCTGGCCATAAGCTCCATAGGGTCGAAGGGCTTGGTCACATAATCGTCAGCGCCCGCATTCAATCCGTTGATCTTGTCGTAGTTTTCGGACCTTGCAGACAGGATGATGATCGGGATGTTCCGCACGCTGCGGATCTTCGCCACAGCGCTGATGCCGTCCAGGCGGGGCATCATCACATCCATGATCACGAGATGGACTTCTTCTTTCTGGAGAACCTCCAGCGCCTCCAGACCGTCGCAAGCGGTCAGGGCGCGGTAGCCTTCGTTCTCCAAATAGATCTGTATAGCGCGAACGATCTCACGATCGTCGTCACAAACTAAAATATTCATTCTTTCACCTTTCCCTTTTATGAGGCAAGTATATCAGCGGCATACCGCAGAAACCCGAAGGAAATAATTAAGACTTTCTTAATTTTACATTCTGAGGCGTGCCGCCGCAACATAGGATGGGGAAAAGCAGAGACAGGGCTTTGTTATATATGGTAAAATAAGAGCCGGGAGGTGAACCGAATGATCAATAAACTTAAATATATACGAACGGAAAATACATACCCCTACCGCAACCTGGCCATGGAAGAATACCTGACCATGCACGCGGCGCCCGGAGAGTGCATCCTCTTTCTCTGGCAGAACCGGCGCACTGTCGTGGTGGGCAAGAACCAGAACTGCTGGAAGGAGTGCAATGTGTCCCGGCTGGAGGCGGATGGCGGTTATCTCGTCCGCAGACTGTCCGGAGGCGGCGCGGTGTATCACGATCTGGGCAATCTGAATTTTACATTTTGCGTTAATGAAGAGGATTATGACCTGCCCCGCCAGATGGACGTGATCTGCCGGGCGGTTCGGAGCATGGGGATCGACGCCGTGCCCACCGGCCGCAATGATATCACTGTGGACGGGCGAAAGTTCTCCGGCAACGCGTTCCTGAACCACCAGGGGCACTGCTACCATCACGGGACGCTGATGCTGTCCGTGGATCAGGAAGATCTGAACCGGTATCTGACCGTTGACCGGGAGAAGCTGGTATCCAAGGGCATTGACTCTGTCCGCGGCCGGGTGATCTGCCTGCGGGATCTGAAGCCGGATCTTGGGGTGGACGAAATGGCTTCCGCCCTGCAGACCAGCTTTTCTGAGGTGTACGGTCTGCCAGTGGAGCAATTGTCAGAATCTTCCCTGCCCGCAGAATCGATACAGTCGGCGGAGGACCGGTTCGCTTCCCCAGAGTGGAAATACGGCCGGCGGATCCCGTTCCAGTATGAGATCTCCCGGCGCTTCCCCTGGGGTGATTTCCGCCTGCAGCTTTCTGTGAACAAAGGCCTGATCGAGGACGCCTCCATCAGTTCGGACGCCATGGACCAGAACTATATTGACGACATCGCTTCTTCCCTGATCGGCTGCCCCCACCGCGCCGCAGACATGGCTGAAGCTGTCCGTTCCTGCATTCTGACCGCTTCCCGGACGTCGTCCTGCGATCCGGAGCAGATGAAGGCGGATGTTGCAGAGCTGATAGTGGAAAAAGTATAACTGCGTATAGCTGCGGAAGCTGCGGCTTCTACATCCCCTGCTACTGGATATTCTTTTGCGGGATATCCTTCTTGCGGGTATTTCTCTGCTGAATATTTATCAGCCAGCATTCACTGCCTATAGGTCCATTTTCCCCGCCGGATCTCTCAATTTTAGGTGGCAAGCCCTGAATCAGTCGCTGGCCACCGAATCTTATCTACACACTTTTCGGTGGTTTGCTCTGCGTCCTGGCTTTACCACCGAACAGGTTACTTTTTCAGCCAGGCACACAGTGCCTTTGAGCCGCCAAAAGTAATTGAGACACGTCTCAGAAACAGTTAAAACATATTATCCCGAGCCTGCGGGCCGCATATCTATCCACTTTTCTTCATATTGAAGATACGCTTCATTTGACTATCGGTGGTATTGTCGATTATAGCAGTTTCCACCGAAAAGCAGGTTATAGCCATTCGGTGAAAACGGGCATTTGAAAGAAAAACACCAAACACAGGCTCCAATACTTCGGTGGAAACTTACATTCCAAAGAAAAACACCGAAAGCAGGCTCAACCGGGCACCGGGCAAACATGGCTTTGTCCCAAAAAAATACGACGAAAGCTACTTTTCGCTTTCGTCGATAATGCCTTGCGCCACCTGACCCTTCGTGATGCACAGGTCCATGGCCTGCTTTTCTATATGCCGGTGGGCCTCCGGCTCCGTCATGCCCCGCTTTTCAATCAGGATCCACTTGGCCCGGTTCACCAGGCGGATCTCGCTCATCTTCTCCTGCAGGGTCAGGTTCTTCTTCTCCGCCATCCGCAGCCGGGCCCGGGCTGCCGCCATAAAGCCCAGGGTCCTGCGTATGGTGGACGCCGCCACCGGTTTAGCCAGAACGAAGACCCCGCAGGGGATCATCGCCGCCCTTGTCTCCTCGTAGATCTCCACCGGAACAAGGAGCAGGCATATGGTTCCCGGGCTTTCTGAAACAGATGCGGCGAACTGTGATCCGCCCTCGTCTCCCACAGGATCATTCACGATGACGTAGTCATAATCCTGCTCCAGGGCGCATCGGCGTGCTCCCGCCACGCTGTCCGCCGCTTGTATCTGCTCCAGCCCCGTCTCTGACAGGAAGGGCTCCAGTGCCTGGTAAAACTTGGGTGACGATGAGACCAGCAGGGCGCTGCCGTCTCTCCCGGCTGTATACTTCACTCCCCGGCGCCTCACTCCCCTGCGCCTGCCTGCTGTTCTCTCGCTCATCGTCCCTCCGCACTCCGGTCACAGTATTCCCGGATCAGCATATCTGGCAGATGCTCCGCAACAAACTCACTTTCTCTTGCCTTCCGGGCTGCCTCCTGCAGCGAAGCCGGAAGCCTCTCAAACCGACTGAGCACTTCCTCGGAAGCCGTGTAGAGATTGATATCCGCGGCATCCGGAAGCTCTGTGGTATGCTCTATGCCGTAGAGTCCCGCATAAATCAGCAAGGCAAAGGCCAGATAGGGATTAGCCGTAGGATCCGGCGACCGCAGCTCTGCCCGCCGGTATTCGCCCTGGGCTGCGGGGATGCGAATGAGCTGAGACCGGTTCTCGCTGGACCAGGAAATATATCCCGGCGCCTTCCGGCTGCCCAGTCTCTCATAGGACTGTTCCGTAGGATTCAGGAACAAAGTCATGTCAGGCACCATCTTCATCACACCGGCGATCATGGACCGCAGCGGCGCGCTGCCGTTCTTGCCCTGAACAGACATATTGATATGCAGCCCGTTGCCCGGCGCATCTCCCAGCGGTTTGGGGGAAGCGTCCGCGCAGAGACCGTGGCGGGCTGCAATCGCCCGGACGACCTGGTAAAATGTCATGGCATTATCCGCAGAAGTCAGCGCGTCAGAATAACGGAAATCGATCTCATTCTGCCCCGGTCCTTCTTCATGATGGGAGCTTTCCGGCTCTATGCCCATCTGCTCCAGGGCAAGGCAGATCTCCCGGCGGACATTCTCGCCCCTGTCCTCCGGCGCCACATCCATATATCCTGCCATGTCATAGGGCACCCGGGTGGGTTCTCCGTCTTCATCCAGACGGAACAGATAGAACTCGATCTCCGCGCCGAAATAGAAGGTATACCCCGCCTTCTTCGCTGCCCGCACTGCCCGGGCAAGGATGCTCCGGCAGTCATTTTCGAAGAGCTCCCCGTTAGGATAGGTGATGGAACACATCATGCGCACCACCTGGCCGTGAGCCGGCCGCCAGGGCAGGATGGCCAGGGTATTGGGATCCGGGTGAAGAAACAGGTCGGAGTGTACGTCTCCCCCAAAACCCCGGATGGCGGAAGCGTCTATGGCTATGCCCTGCGTGAAGGCCCGATCCAGCTCGCTGGGCATGATGGATATGTTCTTCATCCGTCCGAACACATCACAGAATGTCAGCCGGATAAACTGGACATCTTCCTCCTCTACGAACTGCGTTACTTCCTGCCTGGAATACCTCATTTTCCACCTGCTTCCTGTTCTTTCTGCCATTCATGCCTGCGGGAGCATGCTCCCGCAGGCAGACGATAACTTATTAATTCTGTACGTACAGCTGATTATAGGGATTGTGGCTGTCCGGCGCCACCACAGTAAAGGGATGATCCAGAACCTCCGCCAGATCCTTCTTAAAGAGCCTGCAGTATTCATCAACATAAGGGAGGATCTCTTCCATATCGATCTCTGAAGCCGGCGCAGCCGTTACCTGACTCGGCAGGATCAGATCATGACCGTCGGAGCGGAAGAATACCCTGCCTCCGTGCATGCCCGTGCAGGGGAAGTTCCCTGTGATTCTGAGCTTGCGGTCCGTCAGGCCCAGCACGACGATCAGTCCGCCGGCCTGATATTCCCCGAGGAAGCTCCCGGTCCTGCCTCCGATGACAATGACCGGGCGCTTCTCTCTGTATGCCTTCATGTGGACGCCGGTCCGGTAACCGCTGTCGCCCTCCACGTAGATCTCGCCGCCCCGCATAGCATAGCCTGCGGCATCGCCGATGCTCCCGTGGACGACGATGCGTCCGGCGTTCATGGTATCGCCTACCGCGTCCTGGGCGTTGCCGTTTACCACGATCTCCGCGCCATTGAGATAAGCCCCCAGGGCGTTTCCGGGGATCCCGTCTATCTCCAGCTTCCGCCCGGAAAATCCCGCGGCGATGAACCGCTGTCCCAGGCATCCATTAATCCGCACGTCCTCCTCCGTGCTCCGGAGGACTTCATTCACTTCCCGAAAGTCCCTGTCTTTCACGTCGATTACCATTACTATATCACACCTCCGTTCAAAATGCCATTAAACTCCGCTATTCACCGGCATGGGCAATGCCCAGGATCTCAAGTTCCTTTGACGTCATGCCCACGCCGCGGAGCATCCGGCGGTTGCCCCGGAGGGCTTCTATGGAATTGATGCCCATACCGCCCATCATTTCCTTTATCTCATTTTTCCACGCGGTCATAAGGTGAATCAGACGCTCACTGCCCACGTCAGGATCCAGGCGCTCCACAAGATCGGCTCTCTGGGTCGCGATCCCCCAGCTGCAAAGGCCTGACTGGCATGTCCTGCACAGGTGGCAGCCCAGGGCGAGCAGCGCCGCTGTCGCAATGTAGCATGCGTCTGCTCCCAGTGCGATCGCCTTGACCACATCGGCGGAACTGCGGATAGAGCCGCCCACAACGAGAGAAACGTGTTCCCGGATACCTTCCTCCCGCAGCCGCTGGTCCACTGCCGCAAGAGCCAGTTCCACCGGAATGCCCACATTGTCCCGGATCCTCGTGGGAGCAGCGCCTGTGCCGCCCCGGAATCCATCTATGGCTATGATATCCGCGCCGCTCCTGGCGATGCCGCTGGCGATGGCCGCGATATTGTGGACTGCCGCCACTTTGACGATGATCGGCTTTTCGTAATGTGTCGCTTCTTTCAGAGAATAGACGAGCTGCCGAAGGTCCTCAATGGAGTAGATGTCGTGGTGGGGCGCCGGTGAAATGGCGTCACTGCCCTCCGGCACCATGCGGGTCCTGGATACGTCGCCGATCATCTTGGAACCGGGCAGGTGACCGCCGATACTGGGCTTTGCTCCCTGCCCCATCTTGATCTCTACCGCTGCCCCTGCATTCAGGTAGCGCTCGTGGACGCCGAAACGGCCCGACGCCACCTGGACGACGGTGTTTTCCCCGTAGCAGTAGAAATCCTCATGGAGTCCGCCCTCGCCGGTATTGTACATGATCCCCAGCTCGGAAGCTGCCCTTGCCAGTGACTCGTGGGCGTTATAGCTGATCGATCCGTAGCTCATAGCCGAAAACATGACTGGCATGGCAAGCTGGATCTGAGGCGGTGTGTCGCAGATCAGGGATCCATCCGCCCGGCGGCGGATGTGATCCGGTTTCTTGCCCAGAAAGACCCGGGTCTCCATAGGCTCGCGGAGAGGATCGATGGGCGGGTTCGTCACCTGAGACGCGTTGATAAGGATCCGGTCCCAGTATACAGGAAACGGCTTGGGATTTCCCATGGAAGACAGGAGAACGCCGCCGCTGTTCGACTGTTTATATATTTCCTGTATCGTATCTTTGGACCAGTTGGCATTCTGCCGAAAGTCGCAGCCGCCCCGGACGATCTTCAGCGCATGGGTCGGACAGAAGCTGACGCAGCGGTGACAGTCCACGCACTTCGACTCGTCACTGATCATGATGTTATGGTCTTTATCTATACTGTGCACCCCCCAGGGGCACTGCTGTGTGCATATGCCGCAGACTGTGCACCGATCCATCCTGCGGATCACCTCAAATTCAGGGGAAATATATTCTATACTCACTGTAATGCACCCTCCTTTACCTTAATGATCACCGGTTCGCCGCCCGAGGGAGCCCAGATGTTTTCCGCATCCGGTTCCATAGCCCGTATGGCTGCCTCCTCACTGGAAATATAGACCCGGTCATCCTTTTCGCCTACGACCATGGAACGGAGCTTGAGACGGTCGTTAAGAGCCATCAGCCCGCCTGTGAAGCCGAACACAATGGAAAAGGGCCCGGTGATCAGCAGGCTGGGGAATGTCTTTCTCAGATAGAGAAGCTGTTCCTTCTTCCGGGGATCTTCTGTCCGCTCTATGGTGTCCCAGAAGGGAGCGGCGATGACTTCTGCCGCTTCTTCCAGGGTCAGTCCCATGACGCGGATCAGGTAATCCATAATATACGTTATGACCTCCGTATCCGTCTGGAGCGTGCATTTGTATCCAAACATTTCTATATATCGTCTGTTTGCGTCATAAGATGAGATCTCACCGTTGTGGACGACGGAGTAATCCAGGAGCGTAAAGGGATGGGCGCCGCCCCACCAGCCCGGCGTATTCGTAGGATAGCGGCCGTGGGCCGTCCAGGAATACCCTTCATATTCATCCAGACGGTAAAACCGTCCCACATCCTCCGGGAAGCCGACGGCCTTAAACGCGCCCATATTCTTCCCGCTGGAAAACACGTAGGTGCCCGGCATCTGGCTGTTTATTTTCATGACCGTGCGGGCCACATACTCCTTCTCATCCAGCTGCGCCGCCTCCTGTACGGACTTCAGAGGCGCAACAAAATACCTCCATATGATCGGCTCGTCGGTGATCTCCGGAATCCTCCGGACACGGATGACCTCCGACTGAACGATCTCAAACCGCTCTTTCAGGAATGTCTCACAGTTCTTCCTGGAGGATCGTTCATTGTAAAACATATGGAGCGCGTAAAAATCTTTATAATCCGGGTAGATCCCGTATCCGGCAAACCCGCCTCCCAGACCGTTGGACCGGTCGTGCATGGGCCGCATGGCCTCCGATACCAGATCTCCCGTCATCTTCTTTCCTTCTTTCGATATCACTGCCGCGATCGCGCAGCCGGAAGGAATTCTAATCCGGCCCTCTAACCGGCCGCCTGGCTGCCCCGTCAAATCCTGTGTATTCATAGTCCCTCTTCTTTCCTCTGCGCATTTCCTCTGCGCAAAAAATCCGTTTCCGCGCAGCCCATGGAGCTGCGGGGAAACGGACGCCATTGCCCATTTGATCGTTAATTAGCATTATATTCTGTTAATTGTTATATGTCAATAAAATCATCTATATTTATTTGTGAATTCCTTCAAAAATTTTTTGATATGGTATTGACAAACAAAAGACACCAGTGTAATATGTTAGACAAGCACAAGGCATAGCACCTTTGATCCTGTCCCATTCTCTCAGGGACAGCTTCAGAGATGACTTCTCCTCTCAATGGGCTTCATAATACGTTACGTAAGGCAATGGCGTCTTTACCGGTAATCTTACCTGCCGGTCGACGCCTTTTTCTCTTTTCCTTGTCTTGTGCCCGATCCGCTGAGGGACTCTGATTCTCTCCAGGACGCATACCGTACCCTCAGCATCTCTTTTGAAGGTTTTTATATACCTGTCAGAGTTCTGAAACACGATATCAGCGGATTTTTGCCATCAGGAAGGACGCCGGCTGGCACCTCTCACTCCCAATCCAGCCCCCGGCGTCCTTTTCTGTTGCTGTAATAGCAAAGTCCTGACCAGCGGACATACAGCCGGTCAGGACTTTGTTATATATTAATCCAATGCGTTCTTATGAGATGCCATGACTTTCTCGTCATAGCAGGAGAAGAGCTGATCCAGCTCGCCGCGTTCCTGCTTTCCGGTGAAGAGGCTGACGACGGGCACGATGACCAGACCGCCCACCATGGCGATGACGCCGGAGCGTACGGAAGAGGCGAACAGGTAGCTCAGCAGCGGATTCCATCCGGAGATATCCACCTGTCCCAGGGAAATGTACATCTGGAATACCATGAGGGCGCATCCCCATACGAAGGACACGTAGCATGCTGCCCGTGTCGTCCCCTTCCAGTACAGACCGTAGAGGAAGGGCGCCAGGAAGGAGCCGGCCAGGGCGCCCCAGGAAACACCCATCATCTGGGCGATGAACGTGATCTCCGGGTGGGCGTCTTTTATGACGGCGATGACGGCTGAAACGAAGATGAAGAAGAGGATGAATATCCTCATGATCGTAACCTTCTGTTTTTCGCTCATATCGCTTTTATTCAGGGGCTCGATCACATCCAGGGTAAATGTGGAGCTGGACGTTAGCACCAGAGATGACAGTGTGGACATGGACGCGGACAGTACCAGCACGATGACCAGGGCGATGATGATCGAAGGCAGTGTGGACAGCATGGTGGGTACGATCTGGTCGAACAGGGGCGTTACGCCGTCGCTCTGATAAGGGATCTTGTCAGCGTACAGCCGGCCGAAGCCCCCCAGGAAGTAGCAGCCCCCTGCTACGATGATGGCGAAAATGGTGGAAATAACGGTTCCTTTATGGATGTCGTCCTCATGTTTGATGGCGTAGAATTTATTGACCATCTGGGGCAGTCCCCATGTTCCGAGGGATGTGAGGATCACGACGAAGAGCAGCGCCAGCGGATCCGGTCCCAGGAAGGAACTGAAAGCGCCGCCCTGCCATCCGTCCGCGGATACGGCAGAAAGCTTCTGACAGGATGCCAGCAGCCCGCCGTTATCGTGAAGCACGGCGATGACGACGGCAGCGATGCCGAAGAGCATGATGATGCCCTGGATAAAGTCATTGATCGCCGTAGCCATGTATCCGCCGATGACAACGTACAGGCCCGTGAGGACAGCCATGATGGCGATGACGACCCAGTAGGGAACGTCAAAGACCAGGCCGAACAGGCTGGACAGGCCGTTATACAGAGACGCGGTGTAAGGGATCAGGAAAATGAAGACGATCAGGGATGCGATCACCTTCATGTTGGTGGATCCGAACCGCTTGCCGAAGAAATCGGGCATGGTCCTGGCGTCCAGGTGCTGGGTCATGATGCGGGTCCTGCGGCCCAGGATGTTCCAGGCGAGCAGAGAGCCGATGAAGGCGTTGCCCAGGCCTGCCCATGTGGCTGACATGCCGAAGTTCCAGCCGAACTGGCCGGCATAGCCCACGAAGATAACGGCGGAGAAATAGGATGTGCCGAAGGCGAAGGCGGTGATCCAGGGTCCTGCGGCCCGGTCTCCCAGAACAAAGCCTTCTACGTTCTTCGTTCTCTTTCTTGTCTGCAGTCCTACGTAGATCATGATCGCGAAGAAAATGACCAGCAGGATGACGCACAGTAATTTAGTGTTCATTTGAATGTCCTCCATTGAAGCAAAACCATAGTAAAAAGAATAACTGGTGATGTGAGGACGTTCAAAAAAATCAAACCGCCCTCTCAGAAAAGAGGGCGGTGTATAATCATCTGCTTCGGTTCCGGATCCTTCTGCTCTGCCGCTTCCCAAGCGACTCCAGAATCCGTCTGCCTGACTGATATACCTTCCGCGGTACCACCTCTGTTCACCGGCTCCTCACAGAGCCAGCCTCACCAAGTACGTCACATGCCGTTATATGCTGCATCGCAGCCGCCAGTCCATGCGGTTATACTCTCATGCTGTAACGGGCATCCCCGTCGTAGCCTACTTGCCTCTGCCGCCCGATCCGTGATCATCGTCAGGTTTCAGGTCATCGTCAAATTTCAGATGAAACCGGCGAATCGGCAGTTCCGCGTTCAGTACGCAGCTCCAGGATGTATTCGCCTGCATTATCCACGCGCCTCTCACCAACCGGCAGCTCTCTGTCTGGCCTCCTGCAGGGTACTCCTTCCCTTCACAGCCTTTCTGTTTATGTCAACTAATAATTTACGCCGTTCATTGTCATTTGTCAACAAATATTTTCCGTGCAGGCAGCCATTTTATCGCACTCATTTCACACGCAGAAAACTCAGGTCTACAGCGAACAGCCTCCGGTCGTAGACTATACGGGATGACCCCTTCATGGCTTTCATCATCTTTCGGATATTGATCAGGCCCACTCTGCCTCCATCTCTTTTCCGGGCGCCTTCCTTAACGGCGTTGGATATCGCGATGCGGCAGCATCGGTCCTGTATCTCCGCTACCACGTGTACCGGAGTGCCCGGATCCGCATACTTCAGTATGTTGGATACGAGGTTGTCGAATATCCGGGGAATATAATCCGGACAGATGACCACTGTCGCCTCTTCGCCGGTCAGATCCACTGCTGTCTGATACCCCATATGTTCCAGATAGCCGCACATGGCAGAAAGCTGGTCATAGAATACGTCCCGGAAGTTTTCTTTTATCAGCGGAGCTGACTCGTTTATGCCGATGAGCGCATATTCAAACAGATTGTCCGTCTGCGTCTTCATCTGCCTTGCCTTGGCATCGATCCGGTCGATGTAGCCGAACATCTCTGATTCATCTTTATAAGATCTTTTTTTCAGCAGCTCCGCATACAGCATGATGGATGTCAACGGCGTCCGCAGATCGTGGGACATTTCCTTGATCATTTCCTGACTTGCCGTCTGAAGCTCACGCTCGTTTTCAAACTGATCTTTCAGAGAGGACCGCATGGCATTCACTTCCCGGCTGAGCTCCGTAATTTCGTCCTGGGAACCCCGGTCTCCTCCGCCGACCTCATACTCCAGATTGCCGCTTTCCAGGATCCTTACATCGTCATGAAGCTGCCGGATCCTCTTCATCCATTTTCTCACCTGGGACATCAATATGATCAGAAACAGGATAAATGCCGCTACCAACGCGACAAGAAAGGCGAAGCTGTACATGGCATAATAGTAAAATCCCTCCAGGTACACCTGCGCAGGACCGTCTGTAAACTGTATGGTCCGGGTACCGGAGAAGGATGCAGTTTCTCCTTCTTCCGACGTATCCTTCAGCGAGGCCGCCGAGTCATAAACGATTTTCTTTCCGTGGTACACGCGGATATAGATCAGGTCGTGTTTTTTTACCCACGCGTCCAGCGCCTTCCGGTCATCGGACCGGACCTGATTCTCCACAGCATATTCCTGAAGTTTCGCCGCGTATTTCTTATCCAGCCGGTCATCCACCTTCTGGGAGGCAAAATGGGTGTCCACCATGTAATTCCCCAGGTAATCCAGCGAAAGGAACAGCGCTGCCGCAGCCACCGCGCCAATAATCACGGCGAGCAGCATCTTTCCGTATATAGACTTAAAGAAAAGCTGTATCACTGCTTTCAAACCGGTATCCTTTCCCCCAGACCGTCCGGACCAGTTTCGGTTTGGCCGGGTCATCTTCTATGGCGCGCCGTATCTTGCGGATGTGGACCATCACCGTGTTGGCGCATGTGTAGACAAAGGGCTCATCCCAGATCTGCTCAAACAGCATTTCCGCGGAGAAAATCTGGTTCGGTTGCTCCATCATGAGCAGAAGCATCCGGTATTCTATGTCCGACAGGGATACCTGGTCGCCGCCCTTCTGTACCTCGTTGAATTCTCTGTTCACTTTCAGATTACCGGCTGTCAGGTACTGCGTTTTCTCCGGCGTCGTCTCTGCTTCGCCCTTGCCCTGATAGACCTGATAACGGCGGAGCAGGGCTTTGATCCTCCCCAGGAGCTCCGCATAGGAAAAGGGCTTGGTCAGGTAATCATCGCCCCCCGCCATGAGCCCGATCAGTTTGTCTGATTCCTGGGATTTGGCAGTCAGGAACAGGATCGGTACGTTGGAGACCTTCCGGATCCGTTCACAGGTCCTAAGACCGGATATCCCCGGGAGCATAATGTCAAGGACAACCAAATCTACCTTATCATTCAGTTTCTCCAGGCCTTCTTCCCCGCTTCCCGCTTCTGTCACCTCATAATTTTCGGCGGCAAGCAGCTGGCGAATCGCCTCACGGATGTCCCGGTCATCTTCTATCAGCAATATCTGCGATGTCATTCTTCTCTCCTTTCCCTCAGGCACAGGAGTGCCGTCAGAACTCCGCGTACGTGAACCCCGGCGACGACAGACCGGCTCCGAACAGGAAGAAAAGATACAGCGCCAGCATCACGACGAAAAACTCCATGATATATACCCAGAATTTCCGGTCACAGAACAGTTTCTTCATTTTTGTAAAAATCGTAGATCCCTTCATCTAAAAGCAGCCATCCTTCCTTCCACGGATGGACCGCATCCGTGAGCACATAAGGTTTATAGTCATAAGCTGTCAGATCCTTTATTTCCGCTCCGTACTGCCGGGCAACGCGGGCGATCTTCCGGTGGAAACCGTCTCTCTCATCCTTCGTCAGGCCGCAGTAGTCATACCAGTAGCCGTTGACCGGCTGGACGATGAGCTTTACCCGGATCCCCTCTTCCCGGCAGATTTGAAGAAACAGCCGAAGATCCCCGTACTCCCTCGATGTTACCATACTGTCACGAGCATGTCTCCCCGGTCCGTCCTCATATCTGCTACGGAGCCCTCGTTTCCATGCCCGGTCACTGGCGTATATGGGATTATTTGCCTTTCCTTCTGCGGATTCTGCCGCCTCCCTGCGCATAGCCTTCCAGTCCATCCGTGCAAGCTCTCCGGCGCTCATGGGAGAAGGACGCTTCCTGTCCTTATTTCGGAACTGATACCATTTCCAGGAAAACCCCATGGAGGCGTTTTCCTGGTCCCTGGCAAAGAAACCGGCGACCCGGGCTGCCGCCTGGGCGCCGGCGTCCTGATCAAGATACGCTTTCCGGTAGATCCTTGCCCGGGTAAGCGTCTCTTTATCGCCGGCAAGCAGTTTTTCACAGCGCTTCGCTGCCTTCTTTTTTACTGAACCAGAAACCGCCGGATTTTTCAGGAAGTCGATATAGAGGGAGTCAGAAAAGCGCAGCTGAAACGCCTCTTTCTTTACCCCCTTTCCCCGGAACCATGTGGGGGATATCATGAGAACCGCCTGTTTTCTCTTCATTTCAGGCGCCAGGGCACCCAGAGCGATCGCATGATAAAGGCACTGCTCCCCGGGCTGGGCTATGATCTCCATATCCATGTCGGCAGGAGAAAACATGTTTGCGACATGGTAACGGCTCCCTTTCAGGTGGCCGAATTCCGAAGACCCAAATACCACCATAGTCCGGTCTGTGATGTTCGCGCGGAGCGCGTCGGCAGACCGGTCTTTGTACATATTATACCACCGGCTGAAATGCCCGTCAGCATCCCTGTACTGCCGGTTCGCCACCGAAGCGTGAACGCCCAGGACAGCTATTGCCATCAGCGCCAGCGCCATTAGAAATGCGGCAAGACGCTTCATTTTTCCGCAGCCTTTCCCTTAACTACAGAAACGATCTTCGCGGGCGTGTCCATCTGCTCCCGGGTATATTCTGTGGGCGCAATGACGATCCCCAGCCGGTCTTCCAGCTCAAACAGCAGCTGCATATATCCCAGAGAATCGATCAGATCCTCCTCGGGCAGGTTGATGTCCGGCTGCTCCCTCACTACAGGATCATCGCATACTTCCTCCAGAATATCCAGTACAGTTTCTTCTATTTTCTTATTATCCATTTTCTGACTCCTCTCTTACCAATGCATTATTTAAGGAATGCCGTGATCCTCCCTGAGAACAGGAAGAACCCGAACATTACGAGCTGGAACGTCACAGCCCACTCTATGAGCCGGAACCAGCGGTCTTTTTTATGTTTTTTATAGAACTTTGATTTCTTCTGATATACTTCCGTCAGCGACAGCAGCAACCCGTGATACAGGCCATAGGCGATATAATAGGGCGCTGTGCCGTGCCACAGCCCCATGATCCCCATGTTGATCATGAAGGCGATGCAGCCGATCGCAAGGCGGCTCTTGATCTTCCGCGTCTTCATGATGTCCATGGATATCCGGGAGAAAATGAAGTCCCGGAACCAGTGGGACAGCGTTATGTGCCACCGGTCCCAGAAATCCTTTATGTCCACGCTGAGGAAGGGCGCCCGGAAATTATCCGGCGTGCGGATCCCGAATAGATAGGACGCGCCCACCGCCATCAGCGAATAGCCGGCGAAGTCGAAGAACAGGTAGAACCCGTAGGAATACATGTAGATCAGGGCGCCTTTCAGATCCAGACCCATGCCGAACCAGCGCATGAGCTGGTAGAATCCCGCTGCGACCGCATCTTTGTACAGGTACCCCAGAAGGATCTTAAAAAGCCCCCGGCCCGCCAGCTCCAGATACTCCCCCCGAGGGATCACCCGCTCCGCATCGCGCCGGAACCGCTCGCTCCGGTCGATGGGTCCGGAGGTGATCACGGGAAAGAATATCATCATGTATATATATTCAAACAGCTTTACTTCCCTGATCTGCCCGTCATAGATCTGTATGATCATCTGGGCGGACTTGAACGTCATATAGGAGATCCCGAGAAAAGCGAAGAGGTGCTCTGTGCCGAACTTCTGCAAGCACAAAGGCAGGATCGACAGGCACAGAAACAGGTAATACTGCCAGGCCACCCGTCCCCTGCTCTGCCGCAGACGGCGGTAGCATTCCGCGCCCCCGTACTCCATGGCGATGAACAGGACCAGGAACGCCAGCGCCCGGTGGTTCGCGCCCAGGGCAAACCACAGAAACAGCAGAGATACTGCGAAACCGTAATGCCTCAGCGGTTTTTCCATGACACCAAGGATAAATGCCGGCACGCTCAGCGCAGCAAGCCAGAGGAAGAAACTGTAATCAACGAAGAGCTGCATCAGATCATTGCCTCCAGTTTCCGGCGGTCAAGCTTGCCGTTTGAGGTCATGGGAAAGCTGTCGAAAAACAGGATCTTCCGGGGCACCATGTAGGACGGGAGCATGCTCCCAAGGGTCCTGCGGATCCACTTTCTCCTGGCATAGGACTGATCTTCCTCCCTGCTTTGCAGGACGCATGCCGCCAGGGAACGGATCTGTCCGTCCTTCACCTGAGGAAAAACCGCCGCGCCGCTGACTCCTTCCAGTTTCTGCAGGTTCGCTTCTATATCTCCCAGCTCGATCCGATACCCTTTCATTTTTATCTGGGAATCCATCCTTCCCATCATATATACCATGCCCTGTTCGTCCACATACCCAAGATCGCCGGTGCGAAAGGCCCGCTGAGCGATGCCCTGCGAACTCTCTGTCCGGAAGAACCGTTTCATCGTCCGCTCCGGATCCCGGAAATATCCGGCGGAAACCGTATCACCGGTGATGACGATCTCGCCTCTTTCCCCTGCCGCAAGTCTTCTTCCGGAACTGTCCGCCGCATAGATCCCCGTTTCTTTTTTTGGATAGCCGACAGGGAGCAGATTCTCACTTCGAATCATTTCCTCTGTTATTTCAACGGCTGTGACACAGACCGTCGTCTCTGTAGGACCGTATGTGTTGATGACCCGTGTTCTGGGGAATCGCTCCTTCAGCCGGCCTGCCGTCTGCTTTCCGAGCGCCTCACCGCAGAACAGGAACGTCCGAAGATCCGGGAGCAGCTCCTGCCGGAACTCGGGACAGCCCAGGCACAGCTCCGCGAAGGACGGCGTCGATACCCAGTCTGTGATCTGCGCCCGGTTCAGAAATGCCATAAGCTCATTCAGTTCCTCTATCATCCCGTGATCGACGCATGCCACCGCTGAACCTGTCGCAAGTCCTGTCCACGTATCCATGACAGAAAGGTCAAAGTGGAACGGCGCCTGGTTCAGGAACACATGGTGTCCTCCCGGTTCGATCAGCCCCTCGGAGAAGTCAAGATAAGCCTCCAGATTTCTTCTCGTGATCTGTACACCCTTGGGTTTTCCCGTGCTCCCGGATGTAAAGATGATATACTGTACGTCCTCCGCTCGATTTTCCTGTCCGGGGTCGATGCAGTAATTTCCGCCCTTCTGGCGAATCCCCTCAGCGAAGTTCAGAACGATTTCCATTTTCTCCGGATCAAGTATGTCATAATCTGCCCGCAGTGACTCCAGGACTTCCGAAACGGAGTGATCTGCCAGTCCGTGCTTTCCCGCTTCTGACCGGTCATTTTCTGCGCTGAGGATCATCCGGCTGCCCACAGCCGCTGCAATGTCCCGGATCCTGCCCAGGGACATGCAGGTATCCATGGGTACATAAGCATGGCCTGACCGGGTGCATGCCAGGAAGCATACCGGCATCCAGCCATTCTTGTGGCCGTATACGGGGATCGGCTGCCCGGGCGTGATCCCGCTCTCCGCGATCCATTTGGCAATCACGCCGGATCTGTGCCACAGCTGTCCGTAGCTAAGTGTTTCATTTTTAAAAACAAAGGCTGTCCTGCCCGGATCCGCCTCTGCTGTCCGGCGGATTCTCTCTGTAATATTCATTGCATTGCCTCTTTCATTTATCATTTCAGCCGGAGGAACCGGCTAAACACACCGGTCTCCAGCCATGAGCAGCCTTTGCTGCCCATTCCCCTTTTGCAATGATCATTATGAACTGCTCTTCTTAACAGACGCTGAAGGAATTCTTAATGTTTCTGAAACCCGAATTCTGACACTCCCTTTTTAGACAAAGAAAAAGAGCCGCCTCTTTATTTTGAGACAGCCCTCGTTCCCATTTTTCACGATATGATATTTTCAACAGAGAACCGGCGCAGCTGAGCATCCAGTTCCCGTTCCCTTTCATTATAACCGTCGATGTCCCGCTGCATGTCCGTCTTCTTCTCCCGGCAGAACTTCCGGTCATCCAGGATCAGCTTATACACATAAGGTTCTGACGTAACGATTTCCTCGATCTCCCGCTTCAGCTGCTCCAGCTCCCCCTCCGGGTTCGCGATCTGGCTCAGTCTGTTCGCTTCCCTTCCGGGCGCGTCTTTGGCCGGAGCACGATCTTCCGCCTCTTTTTTCAACTGCTTCAGCCTGGAAAGGTCGCTGCGGTTATATGCTCCGGATATCCTGCTCCACAGTTCGATCTTCCAGGAAGGGTCTCCTTCGTCCCGGTGGAGGTCCGGATGGATCATGAGCACCAGTTCCCGGTATATGGACTGGATCTCCTGTTCCTCAGAGGCCGAAAGCACAGGAAAAGCCGCTGCCTCCCTGATTTCTTCCGTTATTTCCGCCAGTTCCCGGTCCCGGGAACTCAGCCCCTGTTCCGCATAATCGAGCATGTCATAGTACTGGACCGCCCTTCCATATTCCTCCTGACGCCGGCAGTATTCTATCATCTTCTCCTTGCGCATGCATGCCGTTCTGCGCCGGTAGATTTCTGAAACCAGTTCCCCAAACTCCAGGACATACGCGTTCTGGCATGCTTCTGCTGCCCTCCTCAGCTCATCCCTCTCCAGCAGTGTCTTTACCAGTTCTTCGAATACAGCAGGTCCTGTTTTCCCAGACGGTTCCATATTCCGTTCTCCTTCCGTTCCGTTCTTCCTTATTTCCTACACTATTATATATAGTTTATATGCTTTTTGTAAAGAAACCATTGTTCAGAATATCATAGACCAAACGCTCGAAACATGCTAATATTTAGGCAGATACTGCTTCAATTTGACGTGGATTTCAAATTAATACTGTATAGTAATAATCGGGGAATCCAAATCGACACCATTTATACTGATTTGGAGGTCAGTCATATATGAGAAAAACCAAGATCGTATGTACCGTAGGCCCTGCCACAGACCGGGAGGGCGTACTCAGAAAAATGATGCTTGCGGGCATGGATGTGGCAAGATTCAACTTCTCCCACGGAACCTATGAGGAACATCTCCGCCGGCTCAATGAACTAAGAACACTGCGGGAGGAACTGAATCTTCCCGTTGCCGCCATGCTGGATACCAAGGGTCCGGAGATCCGCCTGAAAGACTTTGTCCAGGGAAAAGTAACCCTCCGCACCGGACAGGAATTCACCCTGATCACAGGAGGACCCCTGGCTGGCCAGCCCGGAACAGAAGAATACTGCGCTATCACTTATCCGGGCCTTGCCGGTGACGTCAGCGCAGGGAGCACCATCCTCATCGACGACGGACTTGTACGTCTCACCGTGCTCAGCGTCACGCCGGAGGAGATCCGCTGCCGCGTGGAAAACGACGGGGACGTCAGCAATCACAAGGGCATCAATGCCCCTGGCTCCAACCTGACCATGCCCTTCCTGAGCGCTCAGGACCGCAGCGATATTCAGTTCGGCATCGATAACGGATTCGATATTATTTCCGCCAGCTTCGTCCGCTCCGCCCAGGACGTGCGGGATATCCGCAACATGCTCCGGGCATCGGACTCCGATATGCAGATTATAGCCAAGCTGGAGAATCAGACGGGCATAGATAATCTACACGAGATTCTCAGCGTCGCAGACGGCATCATGGTCGCAAGAGGCGACATGGGCGTCGAGGTGAACTTCACAGAGATCCCGGCGATCCAGAAGACCATGATCGCAGCCTGCGTCAGGACCGGCAAACCGGTGATCACCGCAACGCAGATGCTGGATTCCATGATGGAAAATCCCCGCCCCACCAGGGCTGAGATCACCGACGTAGCGAATGCGATCTACGACGGTACAAGCGCCATCATGCTTTCCGGCGAGACCGCCGCGGGCAAATATCCGGTGGAAGCCGTCCAGACCATGGACGCTATTGCCCGGCGTACTGAGGAAGACATTCGGATGAACACTCAAGACAGAAATACCCTGAAGTTCACCAAGAGTCGTTTCTCCATAACCGAAGCGACCGCCCACGCGGCATGCACAACGGCAGCAGATATCGCGGCAGACGCGATCCTGACTGTCAGCAACAGAGGCAATACCGCAAGGATGGTCAGCGCGTTCCGCCCGGAGACCCGGATCATCGCCCTGCTTCTCGACGAGCAGGTCCGCCGCCAGATGAATCTTTACCGCGGCGTTACTCCGCTCCGCATGACCCTTGCCAAAGACAGCGATGAACTCGTAGACAGCGCTGTCAGCACAGCTCTCTCACAGGGCGTCATAAAGCAGGGCGACGTGGTAGTCGTGACCGCCGGCGTTCCCGTAGGGATCTCCGGAACCACAAACATGATCCGGATCACTCAGGTAGGAGGCGTCCTGGTCAGCGGCGTCGGCATCGGTTCACAGAAAATCACCGGTACGATCCGCCTCTGCGACAGCACAGAGGATCTTGCCGAGAAACGCAGCAGCGGCGACATCAAGCCGGACGACATACTCGTCGTGCATTATACATGCAACGAGATGATGCCCTGTCTGAAAGACGCTGCAGGCATCATCTGCGTGGAATCCGGCGTGGACAGTCACGCGGCAACCATAGGAACGCTGCTGGAGAAGCCGGTGATCATCGGCGCGGCCGCCGCCTTCCAGGTGCTCCACGACGGCATGAAGGTCATCCTCGACTGCGAGCGGGGCATCGTTCAGGCGCTGCCGGAATAAACAGGTTCTATCCGGACAAAATACTGAATATTAACAGCAGAGGATGTCTCTTTATTTTGAGACGACCTCTGCTGTTTTGTGTTGCCCATGTCGGTATCTTTTAAATTATGTTTGTCCCATTAAAAAGTTGGTGCATTTGTATTGACATTGTAAATCGAAAAGCGTATAAAAAGAGTGATAGGAGGTGAAGACAATGGCAACAGTACCTACTCAAATCAGAATTGACAGCGATATTAAAAAACAGGCAAATATACTATTTTCAAACCTTGGTCTCGATATGTCCAGCGCGGTAAATATCTTTCTTCGCCAGTGCGTAATGCACGGCGGATTGCCTTTTAATGTAGAAATGCCGCGTTTTAATTCGGAAACTCTATTGGCTCTGGAGGAAGCACGGCGCATCTCTCGGGATTCTTCTGTTCCCGCTTACGACAATATCAGCGATCTGAAGGCAGCCCTTGAGGAGGAATAATGTACCGCATTAAATTTACTGCAGCATATAAGAAGGGATATAAGCGGATGAAGAAGCGCGGGGCAAACCTGAAACTTCTTGATAATGCTGTGGAAACACTGCAAAAAGGTGAGCCTCTCGATGCAAGATACCATGATCATCCGCTTATTGGAAATTATTCCGGATACCGTGAATGTCATATTCAGCCGAATTGGCTGCTGATCTATCTTATTGAAGATGAAATTATTACACTTACTCTCACTAATACCGGTACCCACGCTGACCTATTCGATCTCTAGTCGCAGTCCCTCTGCGCGCCGCAGCTCCCTTTCGACTCATATTCCTGCGCCTGATCCCCCACGTCCCTGATATCCGCGGAAGGTCCGCAGACCCGGCAGTCCGGTGACGGATGAGGGAAAGATGCGAGGCGAGTTTTCATGGTCAGGCCGTCCAGAATGAACATCTTGCCTGTAAGTACATCACCGGCACCGGTGATGTATTTTATCGCTTCCAGAGCCTGGACGCAGCCGATGATCCCTGCCACCGCACCGATGATGCCCGCCTGGGAGCAGGTCGGAATGCTTCCTGCCTCCGGAATCTCTCCGAAGATGCAGCGATAGCAGGGACCCTGCCCCGGCACATAGGTCATGACCTGTCCCTGGAACCGCAGGATCCCTGCATGGCAGAAGGGTGTGCCGGAAAGCACGCAGGCGTCGTTTATCAGAAATTTCGTTTCAAAGTTATCCACACAGTCCAGGACGAAGTCATACTGCCTGATGATCTCCGCCGCATTGGCGGGAGTCAGCCGGAAAGGATAGGTCTTGACTGTGATCCGGTCGTTCAGGTTCAGCATGGAAGAACGGGCCGACTGGGCTTTGTTCTCGCCAAGGCGGGACATGGGATGGATGACCTGGCGGTGAAGATTAGAAAGGCTCACATCGTCCGCGTCCATGATCCCGATGGTCCCGACTCCTGCGCCGGCAAGGTACTGGGCAGCCGGGGAACCAAGGCCCCCGGCGCCCACGATCAGAACACGGGCATCTTTCAGTTTTCGCTGGCCGCTGACGCCGATCTCCGGCAGGATCATCTGCCTCTCGTAGCGGTCCCAGTCCTTCATTTCCCGCTGAAGCCAGGCGCCGTATCCGCCCTCCAGGCTTGCTGCCCGCAGGCCATGCTCCCGGAGCATCTCTGTCACGGGGATGCTGTCCGCTCAATAAGTACAGTAAACGACATATAAAAGATCCGGAGCCAGCCCGGACGCTCCCGTATGCACCGCATCTGCCGAAGACCCGTCAAACAGCCGTGCTCCCGGGATGCATCCGTGACGAAACGCCGTTTCGCCCCGGATGTCCAGCAGGCAGACCTTTTCTTTCTTCCCTTCGTGCAGCAGACGCTCCAGTTCATCCAGGGTCATTGCACCCGCTCCCTTCTATACATAAACATAGTCATTGCACACCGGCTGCAGGCCTTCTCCCTCGATCTCGCCGTACATCTGGTCGAAGCTGCGGGAATCGGCGATCTCAAACTGCTCGTCGCCGGCGTCGCCCTCCTGCTTTCCGGTGTACTTTTCCTCATGGTCGCCGATGCCTGTAGAGACTCCCGCGCTGACCTTGGTAGCGGCGATCTTTACGATGCCGTTGCGGAACTCCCGGGACTCCCTGGAGGATACAACGATGCCCACATAGGGAAGGAAGATCCGGTATGCGCAGAGAATCTGGCACAGCTCCTTCTCGTGTACATCCTGGGGGTTGATTTTCTCATTGTTTACAATAGGCCGCAGCCGGGGGCAGGACAGCGAAAACTCCGCATGGGGATACTTCCGCTGCAGATAGTAAACGTGCAGTGCTGTAGCCAGGGCGTCCTTGCGGAAATCCGACAGACCGAGGAGTGCGGAGAATCCTACGCCCCGCATGCCCCCCATCAGGGCCCGCTCCTGGGCTTCGAACCGGTAGGGCCAGACTCTCTTGTGTCCCATCAGGTGCAGTGTCTCATACTTATCCGTGTCGTAGGTCTCCTGGAACACGGTGATGTAGTCCGCGCCGCATTCGTGGAGATAGCGGTAATCCTCTGAATTCACCGGATAGATCTCCAGACCGATGTTGCGGAAGTACTTTCTGGCGATCTTACAGGCCTCGCCTATGTATTCCACGGGGCTCTGCCCCCTGCTCTCGCCCGTAAGCATGAGGATCTCCTCTATGCCCGAGTCCGCGATGACCTTCATTTCCTTTTCGATCTCTTCGTAGTTGAGCTTCTTCCTGCGGATATCGTTATAGCAGTTGAAGCCACAGTAAATGCAGTAATTCTCGCAGTAGTTCGCAATATATAACGGTGTGAAAATATACACGGTATTGCCGAAGTGCTTGCCGGTCTCTGTCTTCGCCCGCCTGGCCATCTGCTCCAGGAAGGGCGCAGCCGCCGGGGACAGGAGAGCCTTGAACTCCTCGATCCCCACCCGTTCCGCGCGCAGGGCCCGCATCACGTCCCGGGCAGTATATGCCGAGGGGTCATAGGAACGCATCTGTTCCAGCACCCGGTCCTTCACGTTCGAGTCGATCTGCTCCATGCCGGGCATATATTCCATATGGTTCGTTCGACTCGAGGGATCCTGCTCCAGCCGATGCTTCTTCGCCAGGGCTCCTTCACTCAGTTTATCTGAATCTATAAAAAAATCATTCGCCATAATGCTCCGCCTCCTAGTCTCTCAGGAATCCGGTCAGCGGATCCGACGCGGATGCTCCCCGCTCCAGCACTCTGCCCAGGCCGGCAAGATAAGCAGCCCGTCCGGCTTCTATGGCGCTCTTAAATGCTCCCGCCATTGCCGGGATGTCTCCTGCCGTAGCGATTGCCGTATTCGCCATGATCGCTGCTGCTCCCATCTCCATGGCCTCGCATGCCTGAGAAGGACGGCCGATGCCCGCGTCTACGATGACGGGCAGGTCGATCTCGTCGATCAGGATCTGGATGAACTCCCGGGTCGCAAGGCCCTTATTGGAGCCAATGGGCGACGCCAGGGGCATGACGGCTGCCGCGCCGGCGTTCTGCAGGTCCCGGGCCACGTTAAGATCCGGGTACATGTAGGGCAGGACAACAAAGCCCTCACCGGCCAGCATCTCCGTAGCCTTAATGGTCTCCTCATTATCGGGCAGCAGGTACTTGCTGTCCCTCATGATCTCGATTTTGACGAAGTCGCCGCAGCCCAGCTCCCTGGACATGCGGGCGATGCGCACCGCTTCCTTCGCCGTCCGTGCTCCCGATGTGTTCGGGAGCAGCGTCACGTTATCCGGAATGTAATCCAGAATGTTTTCTGTGTCCCTTGTATTCGTCCGGCGGACAGCCAGTGTGATGATCTCTGCTCCCGCATTTTCTACCGCTGCCTTGATCAGCTCCATGGAATACTTGCCGGATCCCAGAATAAAGCGAGAGGAAAATTCTTTGACTCCCAGTGTAAATGTATCATTTTTCATATGAATGTCGTTCCTTTCTTTTACTGCCGGCCTGCGGCCGGTCCTGCCTTTGTTCCCGCGTAAGAGGCATCAGCCTCCGCCCACGAAGCTTACGATCTCTACCACATCACCAGAATGAAGAATGCATGATCCATACTGTGCCTTCGGAACGATCTCCTCGTTCCGCTCTACGGCAATGCGCTGAGATCCGTATCCGTTTTCCTCCAGGTAATCTGTGAGCTTCAGCTCTTCGGCGTCGATGTCCGCACCGTTGATCCTGATCATACTGCGGCCTCCTTTCTCAGTGTCGTATCTCCAGACTGGCGCCTGCGCCGCCCGCAAATCAGGCTGCGCTGATCGTTCAAGGAAATGGAACGACTTTTCTACCGCGGCCCAGGGTGGTGCCCCCGATGGACCGCCTGAAAACATACAGAATATAAAAACAGAGATACCAGCGCGGTACCTCTGCCAGGTGTTTCTGTCATTTCCCTACGTTGGCATTACCCAAATCAGGTTATGGGTCAGGACATCTGCAGTCCTTTCTCAGCCCGCTGCTGCAGGCTCCCCTGTTCTTAATTAATATATCAGACCTCCGTCTGTCCGTCAAGAGCGGCAGGAACGTCAGTGGGCTTCCGCGGGCTGGCCGATCCTTATGATCCGGTCGCTGATATGGGCGATCATGGGCAGGTCATGGGAAATGATCATCATGGTCATGCCCGTCTCATCGTGGATCGACCGCAGGAGATGGATGATCTCCGCCTGGATAGACACATCCAGAGACGCGATGGGCTCGTCGGCGATCAGAAGATCCGGCGCCGTGATCAGCGCCCGGGCGATGGCCGCCCGCTGCCGCTCGCCGCCGGAAAGCTCGTAGGGAAAGCGGTCCGCCAGATCCCGGGAAAGGACCACATGGTCCATCTCCTCCAGGACACGGCTCCGAATGTCCTGCCGTTTCATCCCGCCCCGGATCACCAATGGCTCGGCGATAATATCCCGGATCCGCATCCGCGGGTCAAAAGCCGCCGCGCTGTCCTGGAATATCAGGCTCATCCGCAAGCCGGGCTTAATGTCAATGGTCCCGCCGGTGGGCTTCTCCAGCCCGATGATCATCTGAGCCAGCGTGGATTTTCCCCCGCCGGAGGGACCAGCCACACCAAGGACTTCACCCTGATAAATATCCATGTCGAAATGCTCATAGACATCGGACATGTGGCGGCCGTTCTTATATGACTTGGAAAGATCCCGTATCCGGACAACGGACTGCGCGTCCTTTTTCTGTTCGGCTTGCTCTGCTGTATTGCCCTGCTCCGCGGGCATTTCTCCATTGCTGTGGCTGTGGGGCGCTCCGCCCGGATGGGCGTGGATCTCCCCATGGTGGAAATGGGTCAGCCCATGATAATGAGCGGTGCCCTTGCCGTATTCCGAGTACAGGATCAGACGTTTTGTGTATTCCTCCTGCGGGTGGAGAAATACCTGCTCTGTCTCACCCTGCTCTATGATTCTCCCGTCTTTCATGACCATGATCCGGTCTGCGATATTCCTTACCACCGAGAGATCATGGGACACGAACAGCACCGCCCTTTCCGGATCTGCCGCAATCCGCTTCAGCACATCGATGACAAGCCCCTGAGAATCCCGGTCCAGCGCCGTGGTGGGTTCATCAGCAATGAGAAGCCTGGGACCGCATGCCATGGCAGAAGCGATGGCCGCTCTCTGCAGCATGCCCCCGGAGAACTGGAAGGGATAGAGTTTCATCTTCTCTGCCGCATTTTCTATGCCCATGGATTCCAGCAGATCTTCTGCCCGCTTCAGCGCCTCATCACGAGAGACCTTTTCATGGAGCAGTATGACCTCTGCGATCTGGTCGCCGATCCTGCAGGAAGGGTCAAGATAGACTGCCGGATCCTGGAAAACCATGGCGCACTCACTGCCGCGGATGGACTGCATTGTCCGCTCGTCCTCTTTCAGGATATCTCTTCCCAGAAGGCGGATGGAACCGGTCACGGATGTATGGGCTGCATGCAGCTTCAGGATCTCCCTTACAAGAGCTGTTTTACCGGAGCCGGATTCCCCTACCAGCGCGACGGTCTCCCCCGCGTCAATCCGCAGTGAAACGCCGCGAACCGCGGGGACATCGTCCCCGCGGCCGTGGAAAGTAAGGCAGAGATCCTGTATAGATAGAACCTCTCTGGACATATTATTTCTTCTCCCAGTCTGCGATGTTATAGAACACGCCGACGCCGTGGTGACCCAGAACGGTCTTATCTGTAATACCCGTTATGCCGTCACGGATCGCATAGTCTGCGTCAATGTAGCAGAGCATGGTGTAGGGCGGGTTCGCCGCGAATGCCTTGAGGAACTCGGAATAGTACTCAGCCCGCTTGTCGGAATTCAGGGTCGTTCTTGCCTTTGTCAGCGCTTCGTCTACCTTCTTGTCAGAATAGTACGTGTAGTTGTCGCCGGCATCTGTTGTGAAGATCTTGTATGTATGGTCATCCGCATCGAAGGGGGATCCCCATCCGATAATGCAGGACGCCTGGTTCTCCCAGTCAAGAGATTCCTTGGACTGGGCATCAACGTCACAGCCTGCCTTCTTGAGCTGCTCAGCGCACATCTTAGCCATGTCGACACGGACCTGATCATCAGCCATCGCCCAGATCGTGAACTTCAGCGTATCATCGCCCTTAGCCCAGATACCGTCGGAATTCTTCTTCCATCCGTTCTTTTCCAGAATAGAAGCCATCTTGTCCAGGTTCTTCTCATAGTGGTTGATGGAGTCGTCATTGTACATGTTCTTCTGAATCGGGGAATATGCATACTGTCCCTGGCCCATCAGGACGCCCTTGATGATCTGGTCTCTGTCTACCGCATAGCTGATCGCCTTCGGGAGCTCCGGATGATCCTTAAAAAGCTTGTAGTGGAAGTTGTATGCGATGGCGCGGTAGTCCGCTGTCTTCATCTGATGGATCGTAACGCCGTCCTCATCCTTTACACTCTCTGCATCCTTCGGCGTGATCTGCGCCATATCTACATCGCCATTCTTTACGGCAAGGGCACGGGAACTGCTCTCCGGAATGATCTTGAATACGACCTTGCTGATCTTGGGCGTTCCGCCGTAGTAGCCGTCAAAAGCTTCCATTGTGATGCTCTTGCCCTGGTCCCAGCTCGTGAGCTTGTAGGGACCGGATCCTACCGGATTGGTGTTGAATTCATCCTTCGTCAGATCTTTATCCTTCAGCAGGTGCTCCGGAAGGATGCCGATGGTCATGTACTCCGGGAATCCGGCATTGGCGCGGGTCAGCGTGATCTTGACGGTCTGGTCATCCGGGCAGCTGATCTTCTTGATATCCTTATAGTTGGAAACGATCTCCGAATTGTTGTCCGGGTTTGTGATCGCCTCCAGCGTGAACTTGACGTCCTTGGATGTCAGGGGTTCACCGTCATGGAACGTCAGGTTGTCCCTGAGTTTAAACGTATAAGTCTTGCTTGCCTTATCCCATTTCCAGGACTTGGCCATGCCGGGAACGACCTTGTCATTCTCATCGTGAGCGGTAAGTCCGGCAAAGATCAGAGCGTTGATCTCACCATGCTCATAAAGAGCCGGATTGATCGCTGTGTAATCCTGGCTGGCGTAAGTCAGCGTGTCCGCCGATGCCTCCGCGGAAGAGCCGCTGCTGCTTGCAGGTTCACTGCTGCTTCCGCAGCCTGCCAGCAGCACTGTCGCAACGGCAAAGGCCATCACCAGTGTGAGCAGTTTTTTCCATTTCTTCTTCATAAAACTTTCTCCCTTCTCAACACATTAGAGATTATTATAATTTTTCCCGGTATTCAGCCGGACATATTCAGCAATCTCATTGATGCAGAATAACGTAATAACAAGGATGGTTCCGGGTATCAGCAGAAACCACCAGGAATCGCTGAGGACCACCTGTTCCGCCTGGGACATCAGGCTACCCCAGGATACGTCCGTCATGGGCAAGCCCAGGCCCAGAAAGCTCAGGGTGGATTCCTGGGAGATCGCAGCTCCGATGTTTATGATGATCATAAACCGGATCTCAGGAATGAAGTTCGGAACCAGATGCCTGCGGAATATCCATAACCCGGACGCTCCCATGGTCCTTGCCGCTAATATATAGCCGCTGCGGGCGGTCTGTCTCACTTCCGCCCTGACGATCTTGGCCATGGGCATCCAGGACGTGACTCCTATAACAAAGGCGATAGACGTAGGCGTTGCCTCTCCAAGGACCGCCTGTAGAAACAGGATCAACAGTATGGAGGGCAGGCTGAGCAGCATATCCGTAAAACGCATCAGCGCACTGTCTGCCGCCCTGCGGGACAGGCCGGACACTGTACCGTATACACAGGCGATCAATGTCGCAAGCAGCGAAGCCAGGACGCCGATGTAAAGGGACAGTCTGCCGCCGGACAGCACCATGGCCAGTACATCCCTTCCCAGTGTATCCGTTCCGAAAATGTGAGCCATGGAGGGCGCCTTGTCTATGGCGTCGGGATCCATCTCCATGTTCCCTGTTCCCGGAATGAGTACAGAGATATAGCAGATCCCTATGATGAAAATGAGGACAGCGACGGAGATTTTCGGAAAGCCTTTTTCTCGTAATCTTATCATGCCGCAGCCTCCAGTCCGTGTCTCGTCCTGGGATCGATCCTTGCGCTTACGATCTCCGCGATCATGTTGAAAGCGCAGATCACCACGCCTGTGATCAGCGTCAGCGCCATGAGCATGTTATAGTCCCTGTCTCCTGCCGCCTGGAAACTCAGAAGTCCCAGTCCCGGATAGGAGAATACCATTTCCGCAACATATGTCCCGCCCAGAACATGGGGCGCCGCCAGCGCCATGATCTGAATGATCTGGGGTCTGGCATTCTTCAGGCAGTGGCGTCTGAGATTCACAGCCGGCGCCATTCCCGAAGCCTTCTTCTGGATGACATAGTCTTTCCTCGTTTCTTCTGTCAGCCGGTCCCGTATCAGCCGCCCGTAATATCCCGTATGGCCCAGCACAATGGTCAGCACCGGAAGGATCAGATGCTGCACCCGGTCAGCGAATCCTCCGCCGCCGTAGGAATACACGCCGCCCAGCGGCAGGATCCGCAGCTCGGAGGCGAATATAACCAGCATCAGCATGGCGATAAAGAATCCCGGAATACTGGAAAAGGCCACGCCCAGCCGGTTCAGCAGCCTGTCGCCCGGACTGTTCTCATGAAGGGCGCACCAGCAGCCGATCCACATGGAGAAGACAAAGAGCAGGAAGAAGGAGATTCCGCCCAGAGCCAGTGTGTTTGTCCAGTAATCTCCAACCACATCCTTTACCGGACGCTTATATTTATAGGACAGTCCCCAGTCGCCCTTTGCCACATTCTTCGCCCAGCTGACATACTGTACCGCTACAGGGCGGTTCAGTCCGAGGGATTCCCGCGCCCGTTCTTTCTGCACCGGGCTCATGCGCTCCAATGCCCCTCCGTAGTACGCTTTGAGGGGATCTCCCGGACATGCCCGTTCCAGTACAAAAAGCAGTACAGAAAGAACGAACAGTGTCAGGATAAATACTCCCAGTTTTTTCAAGATAAACAGCGACCAGTCCTTCCAGTTTTCTTCCATCATCGTCTCCATCTCATGCGACAGGTATGTTCCTTCAGAAACAATAAAAGACATCCAAATGCATCTGCAGATGAATGTCTTCCTGACTTCTGTTCCATTGCATATGTCCAAAACGCATATGCCCGCCTGCGACAGTCACCTTATATGCGGGCTTCTGCCCGCCAAACCGGATCTTCGGATCCGACGCCGCCTCAGTCGTATCGGTATGATACCATGTTCTGAATGAATATGCAAGTTCAGGTATTCTATTAGATAGTGTCAAGTTGTTAGGGAGTTTTTTGTTGACAATCCTCGGTAGGTATCTTCCTGCATAGGGATTAGCATAGAGGATTTCTTG
>OMXT01000034.1 GCA_900315125.1 uncultured Eubacteriales bacterium | reverse complement strand
GGTAGGCCGCACCACATCCCGCTGGCAGGGCGTCAACATGTATCCGGACATGACCGCGTGGCTGCGCCGTGACCTGGAGACGCTGGACACCCGTAAGTTCGACAAGCTGGAGTTCCTGCCCGGTGAGAAAGAAGAGCTGCGCCAGATGGCGGAGACATGGAAGGGTTATTCCTTCGGGGATTACACGGAGACCCTCGAGGAGGATGATGATATTACAAAGACCTGTCTCGAGGTGGGCATCATGACACACGGCATCTGCAACCAGTCTACCATGTGCCATTCCCCCAATTATCCCGAACTTATCAAGCACGGATACCGTTACTATATCGACGTGTGCAAGAAGCACATCGCCGACCTGACTTATGATGATATCTCTGACGGACTGAGAAGAGTAAACTGGGAAGCGATGATTATCGTCATGGAGGGCATCATCAATTTCGCTCACCGTTACGCGGATCTGGCGGATCAGCAGGCGGCAGAATGCCAGGATCCGGTGAGAAAGCAGGAGCTGCTGACCATCGCGGAGAACTGCCGCACCGTGCCGGAATATGCGCCCAAGACATTCCTCCAGGCAGTTCAGCTCGTATGGTTCACCCATATGTGCCTGACCATGGAGACTGCCGGCGGCGACCATACCCTGGGCCGTTTCGACCAGTACATGTATCCTTTCTTCGAGAAGGAAAAGGCAGAGGGCAAGCCGGAAGAATATTTCGCTGATATCATTCATGAGTTTAAGATCAAGATTGCCGAGATCTGGAACGTCCGTACGGAGCACGAGTCTGAGGCAGACCCGGGCAATCCGCTGTGGATGCACATCATGCTGGGCGGCGTTCTGCCCGACGGGACCGACGGCTGCAACGAGCTGACCAGAGTATTCCTGCGCTGCATGAGGGATCTGCAGACAGACGAACCCTGCATTTCCTTCCGCTATCATCCCCATGTAGATGAAGAGACATTCCGTCTGGCCATCGAAGTCGCAAGAGACAGCGGCGGTCATCCTGCATTCTACAACGATACCGCGGCTATCACATACCTGCTGCAGCTGGGATTCACCCTGAAGGAAGCGAGAGACTGGGGCATCTGCGGATGCATCGAGCCCCATGTACTGGGCAAGACCGACTTCCAGAGCAATGCGGGATATATCAACCCGACGAAGATCCTGGACATCATGCTTCACAATGGAGTGGACACAACCAGCGGAAAGCAGCTGGGGCCCAAGACCGGCGATCCGAGAAATTTCAAATCCATCAAGGATGTGGAAGACGCGCTGGAAACACAGTTCAACTTCTTCCTGGACAAGTACGTCACACTCTTCAACAAGACGCTGGGCGCTCACGCAGTCATGATGCCCACCATCACCGGATCCCTGTTCTCCGACGGATGCATGGACAAGGGCCTGATGCTCCAGCAGGGCGGATCCGATCATCATTATTCCACAGTAGCTGTATCTGGATGGGCAAACATCATCGACTCTCTGGCTGCCATAGAGGAGTGTGTATTCAATAAGAAGGCGATCAGCATGGAACAGCTGGTCGAACTGCTGGATTCTGACTTCGAAGGAAGAGAAGACCTGCGTCAGATGCTGATCAACCGGGCGCCCAAGTTCGGCAACGATAATGAAGAGGTAGACCAGTACGGTCACTGGCTCATGAACATGATCGACGAAGCGCTGCGCAAGCATCACGACGCTCAGGGCGGACCGCTGACCATCGTCGTAGCTACCCAGGCTTACAACGTAGAGATGGGACGTTTCACAGGCGCTACGCCGGACGGCAGACATGCGGGAACACCGCTGGCTGACAACGTTTCCCCGATGATCGGCATGGATACCAACGGACCGACCGCTGTCGTCAAGTCCCTGTCCTGCTGCGATCAGGAAGTGCCCCTCAGCGGACTGCTGTTGAACCAGCGTTTCGACCCGACCATCGCTGCAGGCGAAAAGGGACTGGATATCATCGAGACCGTATTCCGCGCTCACTTCAATGAGGGAGGATATCACATCCAGATTAACGTTCTCAGCGATGAGACGCTGAGAGCTGCTCAGAAGCATCCGGAGGATTACAGAAACATCATCGTCCGCGTTGCCGGATATTCCGCTTACTTCGTTGACCTGAACGAGGAGATCCAGAACAACATCATTGACAGGACCATTCAGAGAGGTGTCTGATCGGGGGACGCTGTCACCGAGCTAAAAGAATAAAGAGGAGTAAAATGGGACTGTTCCGGGATGAGTAATTTTGCCTGGGGCAGTTCCGTTATTTTTAGATGGGAAGAAGGAGGTGCCAAAGATGTCAGCGTTGTTAACTACCACAAATGATCGACTGGCGAATATCCATCCCGGAGAAATTCTGGAGCAGGAATTTATGGTTCCCATGGGAATCACTGCATATCGCCTGGCGAAAGAAACAGGTATGCCTCAAACCAGGATCTCTCAAATCATTAAGGGGCGCCGCAGCATCACGGCAGACACAGCGCTGCGTCTGTCGCGGTATTTCGGCACAACAGCCAGATTCTGGATGAATCTTCAGGCAGCATATGATCTTGAGGAGATTGAAGGGAAAGAATCGGAAGAACTGAATAAAATCAAGCAATATGCGGCAGTTTAATCCTGCCGCATATTGCTTTCCGCATCCTCAACAGAAGCGTACCCGTATTGCCTGACCAGATTATCCGCGGTCATCGCCGCCAGGTTCTTTCCTTCCGCGGCCAGGGAGCGGATCCATTTCCGGTACAGGACGAAGGTATCGTCGGACCAGGTGGTCATTTCGCCCCGGAGATAGGTCTCGGAAGACGTATCGTAAGGGCTGTCCTCCGAGGAGTGGACATACCGTCCCCGACCGGCGTATTTCGGATGGGCGGCTGTAAAGGCCTCGTCCCAGGCTACTTCCTGGGCGATGACTTCTTCCTGGGCCGAAAGCCGCTCGGCGCTGCGCTCCGGAAGATATTCCTTTATTCGCGCATATTCTTCCGGGTGGGTATGTTCCATCATCCTGCCGTATTTCTCCGTGATCATGTTCCAGCCCATGTTCTCTGCATGCTTCAGGTCATCGAGATAACTTCGGAGCAGCTCCCGGGGCCAGTTCATAAACTGGGAGGAGCGCATGATGCGGAATGTCTCCGGCTGATCCTGGCAGCTGGCCCGGCCGCCCACGTTGTTTACATTCTGAAACATCTCCCATTCCCGGGCGATGATCTCATCCATCAGTGCTGCATTATCCGTTTTCATAACAAAGCCTCTCTTGGTCGTTAAACGTCAGTTCCGCGGTATGATGGGCTGATCCATATGGGCGGACACGTAACCGCAGTGGTATTCCAGGAACGTGACCTTCTCCGCGATCAGTCCCGCAGAATAGAGCATTTCCATCAGTTCCCGGGCAGCTGCCTCAAAGAGCCGCTCGATCTCATCCGACGGATTGGTCCGGGTGGAATCGTAAGTATAGTTCGTCCATGCACCCTGCTGGGATGGTGTAAGGGCGAGCTTCTCCAGGATATCAGCGAGCTTTTCGCAGCCCGGGAGATCGCGGAGGGCACGGTAAGTCCATTTGTAATAGGGCGCATAGACTTTGTTTACGAGAAACGCGAGAGCCATGGCTGCCTCTATGCCTTTTGAGCGGCAGAGTTCCGCGGCCACAGCGTCGCCCCGGCCCATGCAGCGGCCGTAGTTCGCCTGACCGTACTGGCTGAAGTCGTGGAGCCCGTTGACGAGGCGCATGCGCCAGATCCGGTCGGGATAATAATAGTTCAGCTCGGTGCGGACCCGGGTAAAGAGGCCCAGGTCGTCCCGGAAGACCTGGCCGTTGACGGCGCAGGCCAGTTTGGATTCGTCGATGGTGAACCACTGGCTTGCGGTCATGCCCGGACGCAGGGGATTCATGTCCACGCCCAGGATGCGCTTATAATACTCCCGGATCGTGGTGACGCCCCGGCGGAAGTCCAGCCGTGACGCAGCAGCGGGGCCGATAAGCTCCCGGTAGGCGTTCTGCAGAGCAGGTCCGATCACCTGGTAATCCTCATCGGTGAGCCACATGGCGAAGCCGATGCCGAAATCGTGATCCTGAGATATTCCGTCGTCATAGCCGAAGCAGTCGGAGCCTTCGCCGCAGACGCCTACGGCGATGCGGGATTCATATTCCGGAAACTTCTGGTGTATCATAGGCGCGCCTTTTTCTTCGTAGAAGCGGCGGCATCTTTCTATTGTATCTGACAAGGTTATTTCCTCCTTTTTGCGTTTACTGTAGTATATCACATCTGCCTGGATGAAAGACGAAAATCCGCTGGAGCTGCAGCGGATTTCAGTATTTCGAAAGAACTCAGTCGTCCTTTCCCATAATGGTAAAGGGAATGCCGTTCTTCTGGAACAGGGCCTGGATCGCGTCCAGATGTTCATCGGAAGGCGTTTCGTATTCTTCTGGAATCTGTCCCATGCTCCGGGTCTTGGATGTGCCCAGGGTATGATAGGGGATGCCGTTGACCTTCTTAAGCCCCAGCTCATTATAGAGATCGCAGCATTGCTGCATCTCTTCCAGGGAATCGTTTAGGGGATGGACCAGGGGCATGCGGATGATGATCTTCTCGTGCAGCAGGGGATCGGCAGCGAGGCGGCGCAGGTTGTCGATGATGCGCTCGTTGCCCACGCCGGTCAGCGCTTTGTGGCGGTCAGAATCAATACACTTTATATCATAGAGGATGACCTGAGCGTCTGCGCAGAGCTTCTCCAGATTCTCATAAGGTGTGTAGCCGCAGGTGTCTATGGCCACATCCAGCCCCTGAGCCCGGCAGCCCTGGAGAATCTCGAACGCGTAGGATGTCTGGGATGTGACTTCGCCCCCGGACAGGGTAACGCCGCCGCCGGTTTCTTCATAGAAATTCCGGTCACGGGACAGCAGGTCCATCAGCTCTTCGTCGCTGCGGTACTCGCCGGCAGTGCGGAGAGCGTCGGTATAGCAGTTCTCTGCGCAGGTTCCGCAGTGGACGCAGCGGCTGCGGTCGATCTCGATCTGCTCGCCGGTGAAGCGGATGGCGTGCTGAGGACAGGACTTGATGCAGGAGCCGCAGCGGATGCATTTGTTCACGGAATAAAGGATCTCCAGGCGGGTGCTGATGAGCTCCGGGTTGTGGCACCATTTGCAGTTCAGCGGGCAGCCCTTAAAGAACAGCGTCGTCCGGATCCCCGGTCCGTCTTCTGTTGAAAATCTCTGGATACCGCCCAGCATACCTTGTTTCTCAGCCATTGTAATGGTTCCTTTCTGGTGTATGTACGGCACAGGGGAAACATCGGATCCGATATTTCCCCTGCTGGTTTATTTTAATGAAATACGCGCGTCTTTTGCGAGACAGTCTGGTCAGCAGCCGCAGCCGCATCCGCCGCCGTCTGCCGTATGCACGGTTCTGGAAATGATGTTCTCCTGAACGTTGGAATCCAGCTCTGTGAAGTAAGCCAGATATCCGGCGACACGGACAAGGAGATTCTTATAGTCCTCCGGCTTCTTCTGTGCTTCCCGCAGCGTCCTGTCTGATACCACATTGATCTGGATGTGTTCGTCGTAATGGTCAAAGTAAGTTTTTACCACGCCGCCCAGAACGTTCTTTCCCTTCTCTCCGGAAATGGAACGGGGGTCAAAGCGCAGGTTGTACAGCGCGCCGTCCGTCGTATTGAACTGGTCGATCTTGGAAACAGACAATACGGTCGCTGTTGGTCCGTTCACATCGCGGCCCATGACAGGAGATACGTTGTCGCCCAGAGACTGTCCCGCTTTGCGGCCGTCAGGCGTAGCGCCGACGCAGCGTCCCTGTACAATGTTGTAGGACTGGGACTCGATGTCGAAGGTGAAGCGGGCGCCCCGGCTGTCTTTATATCCCTCCAGGAACTTATTAATATGGCGCAGGATCTGGTTGCCAATCATGTCGACACGGTCATCGTCATTGCCGTATTTGGGAACCCGGTTCAGCAGCTTCTGGCGGAGGACCTCATCGGGGAAGTCCTGGTCGCAGGCATCCAAAAGTTCTTTGGCGGTCAGCTCTTTCTCATCGAAGACCATCATCTTCACGGCGATCAGCGAGTCCATAGCGTTGGCAAGGCCGTCTGCCAGCGTTCCGGAGTAGTTATATTTGGCGCCGCCCTGCTGCAGGGACTTGGCCTTTTCTATGCAGCCGTCTATGGTCATGGATGCAAAGGGCATATTCTGACGAACGGCGTGGATCGCCGTAACGGAGTTGTAGGCATTGATCATCAGGTCGAAAGAAAAGTCCACCTGCTTCAGGAATGCCTGGAAGAACTCATCGTAGGACTGGAAGTCCTCAAACTTCCCGGTATGGGGTCCGGTCTGCTTTCCGGTCTGGGGGTCGAATCCGTCGTGCATGGCGAACTCCACGCATTTCAGCAGGTTGACTGTTCCTACCTGGGCGCGGCCGTCTGTCTTTCCGCCGGGTACAGGCTGTACGCAGCCCAGCATGCCGTAGTTGCGGGCGTCCTCGATGTTGATCCCGTCGCACTTGCTCAGGATCAGAGGAATGCACAGATGATCGTTGAAGAAGGAGGGGGTGGCCAGTCCGTTCTGGATCATGTGGATCGCCTGGTCGAATACCTCTTTTGACATATGTCTGTGATAGCGCAGGGACATGGTGGGCTGGGATGTCTGTACTTCTTCATTTGCCTTCAGGAGGAGCATGGTGGATTCATTGCATCCGTCTCTTCCGTCGTTGCCTACGCCGCCGATGGTCATGTTCTGCCATACGGGATAGCCTGCCCAGCTCTCGCTGAAAAATGCGGGGCGGAGTTTGAGGATATCTGTCAGCTTGATAAAGAAGCATTCCAGGATATCCAGCGCCTGGCGTTCTGTCACTCTGCCGGCTTTCAGATCTGCCACATAATAGGGGTTGATGGACCGGTCGAAGGACGAGAAGGAGTTGGAATGGCCGTTGCTCTCGATCCAGAGGACGATGTGGATGATCCATGCGAACTGGATGGCCTGCCAGAATGTCTCGGGGCTGTGCTCCGGCACTTGTCTGCAGTTTGCAGCCATCTGGATGAGCTCTGCCTTCCACGCTGCGTCCTGCTCCTCGGCAGCCAGCTGATCCATCAGCTCCGCCGTGCGGTTCGCGTAGCGGATCGCCGCCTTGCAGGCAATGATGACAGCGTTCCAGAAGTCCACCTTTTCCTGGTCTTCTCTGCAGGCGACCTTCTGATTATCGATGTTTTCCTGGCATTCGCTGATCACCCGGGCAAGGCCGCCGTCGAACAGTCTGTTGTAGTTCGGCAGTACGTGGCCGGTGCTTGTTTCCATGCCGCCGATGGAAAGGATGCCGGAGTTCATAGCGTCCAGGGCTTCCTGGCTGCATGCGCCCGCCGTTACCTGGTCGAAGGATTTGCCCTCCCAGTACTTCAGGATGTCCAGGACTTCCTGTTTCATTTCGTCCGTGGCCGTCATACGGTCCAGGGTGCGGGTGGTGAAGGTATCAATCTCATCTTCGATCCACTTGGAAGCGAATTCCGGGAAGATGGGCGCGCATCTGGGACGGTCGGTATAATTTCCGGCGATCAGGTCGCCCTTGTCCAGATACATGGTCATGTTGTCGACGATATGATAAAGCATCTTGGCCTTCAGCAGCACGTTTGGCTCGCCGCCGTAGATCTGGTAAGCCTCTGTGGCAAGACGGGCGCGTTCCGCGCTGAATGTGGGCGTTGTATTTCTCTGCTTGTCTTTCAGGTACTTAACTCTCTCAGATATCATAGTATCCTCCTTTGATTCTGAAATAAAACGTGGATAATATTTTGGGGAATTGTCTGCTGAATTGTCTAAATCTTCTCTGTATTATCGGTTGTTAATAATATATCATCGGAACAAAGCCAAAACTTGTTCTATATTTCTTTAAAATATGCATATCTTACGATATAATAGAGAAAAATGCAGAAAGGTTTACAAAAACCATGAGCAGAATTGTAGAAAGAGAAGAATCCCGGCAGGAATACAGCCTGCATCATCTGATAGACGATCAGGACTTCAGCATGGGGTTCCACTGTCATAATTTTATAGAAGTATATCTGAGCATTTCCGGCGGACGGGACTTTATCATCGATGACCGGATCTATAATATCCGCCCGGGAGACTTGTTTGTGAACAATACGCTGGAAGCACACCGGGTCATTGCCCGGGAAGGGGAACGGTACGAGCGCTATGTCTGGGAGTTCAAGCCGTCCTTCGTTCTTCCCTTCTGCACGGAGAAGACGGATTTGCTCCACTATGTGTATAAGAGACCGGAACATTTTTCCAACCGGGTGCCCCTGAGCCGGGAGCAGTTTTCCGAGCTGACCGGTCTCTGCAGCGCCTATGAGCAGGCGGAGAAGGCCAGTTACGGCAGCGATGTGCTGAGAAGAGTCCTCTATATTGAGATGCTCACACTGATTGCGGGGGCATATCATGATTCAGAGGATGTACAGCGGGAAGAAGGCGGATCAGGGAATATGGATCTGATCGGGCAGCTGATGGAATACATCACAGGCCATATCTCCGAGGATCTCAGCCTGGACAGGCTGGCTGAGCAGGCCGGGCTGAGCAAGAATCACCTGTGCAAGGTCTTCCGGGACCAGACAGGAACGACGGTCAACCGCTATATTGTAACGAGGAGGATCGCTGAGGCCAAGATGCTTCTGGCAGGCGGTTCCTCCGTAACGGATGCGTGTTACGGCTCCGGATTTAACGATCTGAGCCATTTCATCCGGACATTCCACCATGCAGTGGGCGTCACGCCGGGGAAGTTTGCTTCTCAGGCGGATAAGGACGGCATTTACTACTACATCGGGCCGGAGAACCAGAAGCGGGCATGAAAGGACATGACATGGAGAATCTTGAAGCGAAGATCAGGAGTCTGGTAACAGACGACGGAAATAATACGTGGAGACAGGTGACGGGAGAGAATGCCCTGATGCGCGACCTTTTCCGGCTGCTGGTAAAGGAGCCTGCGGAGGATCACAACATCATCATGCTGCTGACGGTCCGGGGCTTCCTGATCGATACAGCGATTGCCCGGTTTACCCGTCCTGTCACGGGATATTACCTGGACATGGAAAAAATGAAGGCCATAGAGGAACTGACGGCAGTGGAAGCAGGACCGGATTTTCTTGTGGCAGCCGATGCGCCGGGTGAGGAGCTGCAATCCATGGCATCGCGCCTTGCGTCACTGTTTTCTGTCTGCGTCAGGAACAAAGGCAGGGCGGACCATATTCTGGACTGGTTTGATCATGTGGACAATCCCATCTGCGTCTATGACAGTGAGGCATTTCTGCTCTACGCGAACAAAAGCTACTGCGACAGCATGCACATTGCCAGCAGAGAAGAAGCGGTGGGAAAACATATCCTGAATATTACCAAACAGGCAGGGATCCGGATCAAAGCCAACGCAACCGGGACAGACAAGCTGAAAATGATGGACGTTCTGAAGAACGGACGGAAGATCCTGGACTGGGAAGTCAACGTGGAGGCGGAGGACTCACCGAATTTCGCCCATCTCGTGTCAAACAACATGTATCCGGTAAAAGACAGCGCCGGAAAGGTAGAGGGCATGGTGGAGGTGGCATATACCCACCATCTGGACCTCAATAAAACGAAAAAGATCATGGGCCTGCGGGCGGAATATACCTTTGATTCCATCGTCGGAGAGAGCCCTGTGATGAAGGCGGCGAAAGACGCGGCCATGGAATTCGCCGCAAGCCCCTATAATCTTCTCATTGTCGGTGAAAGCGGAGCCGGAAAGGAACTGTTCGCTCAGGCGGTCCATAACGAAAGTGGCCGTCGCAACGGGCCCTTTGTGGCAATAAATTGCGCTAGTCTTCCGGAGAACCTCATAGAAAGTGAACTGTTCGGATACGTGGGAGGCGCCTTTACCGGCGCGTCACGGTCCGGACAGATCGGCAAGTTTGAACTGGCGGACGGCGGAACGATCTTCCTGGACGAGATCGGCGAACTGCCTATCCACTTTCAGGCGAAGCTGCTCCGGGTACTGGAAACAAGAAAGGTCATGCGCATCGGCAGCAATAAGGAAACACCGGTGGACGTCCGGGTGATCGCTGCCACAAACAGGAATCTGGAGAAAATGATAGAAGAAGGATTCTTCCGGGAGGATCTCTATTACCGGCTCCAGGTACTTCGGCTGCAGATCCCTCCCCTGAGAGATCGGGGAAAGGATATCATCCGGCTGACAGAGAATTTCCTCGGTCAGGCGGCGTCGATGGAAAACGGCAAGCCAAAGCGGCTGTCACAGGCAGCAGAAGAAGCGCTGTGTGAATACAGCTGGCCGGGCAATGTCCGGGAACTGCGCAATACAGTTTACAGGATATCGCTTTTGAGTAAAGGGGAAACTGTAACGCCGGAAGATGTGCGGGCTGCCATCTCAGCAAGGGGATACTCGCTGAAGCAGACGGCCCCGGCGGAGAAAGAAGAAAAAAGTCCCGGTCAGGATCCGCTGGCTGTCCTAAAGAAGAAAATTGACAGCGATTACGCGGATCTGATCCGGGAGGCCATCCGCCAGGCGGGGGGAAGCAAGACGGAGGCGGCGAAGCTGCTGGGAGTGTCCCGCCGCACGATGTATCGAATGATAGAGAAGTATAACGTCTGAGGCCGCTGCTATGCTGCTCTGCGCAGCTTTTCGGGCCGGCGGCGGGTCAGGCCTTTGTTCCCGGAGAGGAGCTCTGCCAGTATGGAACCGCTGAGGATCAGGGCCACGCCCAGCATCTTCACCGGACCCGCCGGCTCACCCAGGATCAGGATGCCCAGGACCACAGCGGTCAGGGGATCAAGATATCCAAGCACGGACACGGTCTGGGCCTTCAGTCCTGTGATGGAGGAGAAGTAAAGATAGATGCCCAGGGACGTGTTTACAATGCCCAGGAAAAGGATGCTGGGGATGTCCGCGGACGCAATGGCCAGGTGAGCGCCGTTCTTCATGAGAAGATAGACAGCGACGGGGAAACCGCTGAAGAATAGCTGAAGAAAAGCGTTCTCAAGCCCTTTGACATGCTGGACATATTTGCTGGAAATAACGAGAGATGCATAGGTGACTGCGGACATGAGACCGCAGAATATGCCCAGCAGGGAACCGCTGCCGCCGGAAACCTGGCCGTTGATGAAGATCATGCCTGCAGCGACCATGGCGAAGCCGATGAGCTTCGAAGGTGTAAATCTCTCGCGGAAAAACAGGGGCGCTGTGGCCATGACGATGGCCGGGCCGATGTAATAGAGAAGCGTTGCTGTACCGACGCCGATCCTGTCATAGGCTTCGAACAGGAACAGCCAGCCGATGCCCATGGAGAAGCCGGACAGGGCAAGGAAGAACGTATCTCTTTTATATTTATAAAATGTGAAACGATTGCGCATCAGGGCGAATATGCCGAATAGAATGGTGCAGCCGATCACGACCCGCAGGAATACCTTCTCATAGCTTGCCATGTGGATGCCGCTCGCGACGACTCCGTTGGAACCGTAAATGAGAAGGGAGCTCAGGTATTTCATGTAGTCTTTTTTCATTGTCATACTCCTTTTCCGAGATGTATACTATCACTGTACATGCATTCCATAAAGCGATGAATAAGAATGATAAACATTCCGGTACGGAATGAGAAAGGCGGGTCATGGACAGCGGTTTTACAAAGTATGAAGCATTCATCCGGACGGTGCAGCTGGGCAGAATTACCGCTGCAGCGGAGTCTCTGGGCTATACCCAGTCCGCTGTCAGCAAAATGATCGCATCCCTGGAGGCGGAGTGGAAAATAAAGCTTCTTATTCGGGATAAGGAAGGTGTGCGGCTCAGCAGTGAGGGAAGGATCATTTATGAACAGATGCTGCATCTGAGGCAGGAGGAACAGAATCTGGAGCATCTCGTCCAGGAGATCCGGGGGCTTGAAACGGGGCACATCAGTATCAGCGCCGTAGCAAGTGTGGGCAGTCATTGGCTGCCGGACATCCTGCAGGGTTTCAGTGCGAAATACCCGGCTATAGATTATGAGATAGAGATCGGCGACTATCTGGAAATGGAAGACTGGGTATCCCGGGGCAGGGCGGACTGCGCCTTCCTGAGACTGCCCACGGTTGGTACGTTCCGAACCATGGAGATCGGGGAAGACAAGATGGTGGCTGTGGTGCCCAAGACGCATCCTATGGCCGCAGAGACGGCTCTTTCCCTTGATATGATGTGCGATGATCCGTTTCTGCTGCTGGACCGGGGCGAAAACATGGAAACGATCAAACAGTTCCGGTCTCGAGGCCTGGCGCCCCGGGTATTCCTTCGCACCTATGATGATTCCGTCGTTCTCGCCATGGTGGAGAAGGGCATCGGCGTCAGTGTAGTGCAGGAGCTCTCCATGGGCCGGATGCCTTATGATGTCGCTGTCCGTCCGCTGAAGGAAAACATCGTCCGGCACATCGGCATTGTCTGGGATCCGGACAACGGTTCAGCCGCATTGAGGAAGTTTCTGGAATATCTTGAGACGTGGAAGGGAGCGCAGAAACAAAAAAAGTCTGAATAGAGCAGACAATAATAAAATCGCTGCAGGTGTTGATTTACTGCGGGTTTGTAAATTTGCATAAAAGAGAATGTGAAAAATATTTGTTGTAATACAACAAATATAAGTTGACAAGAGGGCAACAATCGATTATTATTTATTTAACAAATGCGGGAGTGATTATTCTGAAAGATCACCCTATGTCATACAACAGGCATGACGATACAACGAAACGTCTGAGGGGAGCCTGGAGTATGACGAAAAACGGGGAGTTCGTTGTTGTACGTCGTCAAAGGAGAAGAAAATGTCAACATCAACTATCGTGATGCTCGCCGTATATCTGGTGGTATTCGGCGGAGGAAGCGGAATTCTGATCAAGAAGTCCCTTACGGGAAACAGTAAAGGCGAGATCAATGCGGGAAGTGACGGATTCAGCAGCCGGATCGGATTCATCCTTTCCACCATTGGAATGGCAGTAGGCGTCGGCGCCATGTGGCGTTTCCCTATGCTGTGCGCCAAGTGGGGCGGAGGAGCCTTCGTACTGGCCTTTGTAATAATATGCATTCTGCTGGTGCTCCCGGCAGGTATGGCAGAGATCGCTTACTCCAGGCATAAGAGAGTGGAACACATGTCCGCTTTCAGCGAGGAGATTGGGTTCGCCGGAAAGATCCTCGGTCTGCTGTGTTCCCTGGACCAGCTGTTCCTGTGGGCTTATTACCCGGCGATCATCGGTCTGGTCATCGTTTATATCGGCAAGACCATCGGCGGCGGACTGAATTACGCGGATCGGTCCATGGAGACCTTTGAATCGCTGAACGGAAATAAACCGCTGGTATATGGATTTATTCTGGTCGTACTTGCTCTTACTGCTATAATTGTAACGAGAGGTATTGCAGGCGGCATTGAAAAGATCTGCAAGATCATGCTTCCGGCACTGGGAGTTATCCTGATTGTTCTGTGTGTCTGCGTATGCTTTATCCCCGGAATCGGAGAGGGTATAGAATATTATATCCATCCGGACTGGAAAGAGCTGCTCAATCCCACAATGTGGGCGGAAGCCTGCGGCATGGCGCTCTTTGCTGTCGGCCTTGGGCCTGGAGTCCTGTATGCTTACGGAAGACACGTCGACGCGAAGCAGGATATCGCCATGGACTTTGTTACTGTTAACGTAGTACAGCTCTTTATCTGTCTGCTTTCCGGCTTCGTTATCATCCCGGCGGTCAAGGTATTCGGATTCGATCCGGAGATGGGCAAGGGCGTTATGTTCGTCGCACTGCCGAAGGTATTCGATTCTCTGCCGGTCGGGGCTTTGTTCATGATCCTGTTCTACGTAGCGCTGCTGTTTGCCGGTCTTTCGTCTTCCATCAGTCAGCTGGAAGTAGGCATCAGCGCCTTCATGGATAAGGCGGGACTGAAGCTGAGCCGCGGCAAGGCCGTTATCCTGGCGTTCGTAATCGCGGCGCTGCTGGCCATTCCCTGCAACTGGAACGATGCGTTCTTTGCGGTATTCGACAATCTGGTAGGATCCATTGGTTATGATGTCTGCGCATTGTGCATCGCTCTCATGATCGGCTGGAAGTTCGGCGCTAAGAAAGTAAGAACAGAACTGTACAATCCCACAAGCGAGATTCAGTGGGGATCCTGGATCGACGTGATGTACAAGTACTTCTTCCCGCTGGTCATGGCTTACTTTACGGTAACGGCAATCATGTCACTTTTCTAAATCATAAATGCATCCTTAGACTCGAGCCTCGGAGATTCCGGGGCTCGGGGTGTAAAGAGGCTGATAAGGTAAAGCAAGAAAGGACAGAAAAAATGAAGCATGCGGTCATGATCGACTTTGGCAGCACGTTTACCAAGGTCGTCGTCGCGGATGTCCAAAACAGAAAACTGCTTCTGACGGATAAGGTGCCCTCTACGGTAGGAACCGATGCCGGGAGGGGAATGGAGGAGTGCTTCCGGCGCGTCAGGGACGTCCTGGGAGAGCAGGCGTTCGATGAAGCGCTGAAGCTCACTTCTTCGAGCGCGGCGGGAGGACTTAGGATGGCGGTGATCGGTCTGACCCGTTCTCTCAGCACTCTTGCCGGAAAATCTGCGGCCCTCGGGGCAGGAGCGAAGATCGTGGCCAATTATAATGGCGGGATGACAGAGGACGACGGAGAGAAGCTTGCGGAAAGCGATGCGGATATCGTTCTGCTCAGCGGCGGGTATGAACACGGCAATGTGCAGCTCGTCCTGGACAATGCACGGACTCTTGCCAGGTCGAGAATCCGGGTGCCTGTCATTTACTCCGGCAATTCGGAGCTGGGCGTCACGGTGCGGACTCTTATGAAGGCACACCAGAAGAAATGCTTTATAATAGATAATATCATACCCGCGATCGGTGAACTGAATGTAGAACCGGTGCAGGAGGTCATCCGGAATCTGTTTCTGGATCGGATCACAGACATGAAGGGGTTCCACGAGGTCAAGCAGTACTTCGACAATTCCTTCATTCCGACGCCTGCGGCGGTCCTCTCGGCAGGAGAACTGCTCAACAGAGGTCCGGGAGGCAGGGACGGATTTGGTTCTTTCCTGCTGGTAGACGTCGGCGGCGCGACGACGGATGTGTATTCTTTCTCTGAGAATAAAAGCTGCCGGGGCGCCAAACTCATTGGCGTGGAAGAGCCCTTCGCTAAGCGCACAGTAGAAGGCGACCTGGGGATGAGGGAGTCTTCGGGCGGCGTGCTGAATGAAGAAGTCATCGGACGGGCGGCGGCGGAGCTGGGCTGCAGCGTCTCTGTGCTTCAGCAGTCCGTGGAGAAACGGATGGAGCATATAGACTATCTTCCGGATACGGAAGAAGAATATGATGTTGATGACAAGATCGCGTCCCTTGCGGTGGAGCAGGCGGTGGCGCGGCACAGCGGTGTGCTCAGACCTTCCTATAACAAAGTCACGCCCTGGGTGCAGCTCGGGAAAAACCTGACGGAGATCCGCCGCATCATCGGAACGGGCGGTGTGCTTGTGCACAATCGGGATCCCCGTTCCATACTGAAGGCTGCGGAGGGCTGCGGCAGGGATGAAAAAAGACTTGTCCCAAGAGAGCTGAAGGCCTATCTGGATGCTGACTATGTGTTCTTCGCAGCAGGGCTCCTCAGAGAATACGATGAGGAAGCGGCATACGAACTGATGATAAACAGTCTCACCGAACTATAGAGGAGAAGAAAAATGGAACTGAAATTCAAGTGGAAATTCGATATCAGAAATCTGCCGGATATGGAGACCGTGAATCACGAGACGGACAAGCTGGCGGAGGGCGTTACCATTGGGACAACGCTGTTCATGAAGAAATACAATGTTAAGTCCGAACGGGAATATAAGGAACGGATGATGGCGGAGCATAAGGTAATGAAGCATTCTGCCATCGGCTGGAATTCCTGGGATGTTACGCGGGACGGGATTAAAGAAGTCTTTGATTCTCTCACGTCCTCCGGCTCCGGCTGGGACCGGTTTGGTGCATGCATGGACTGGGTCATGGGTGTTCCGGAGGAGTACCGGGGATCGCTGCAGCCCGGATCCGGTCTGATCCTGAAAAACGATGAGGAGTGGGCTGCTCTGGGGCAGGTTGCAGAGATCCAGCCCCACTGCGGCGACCATATGATCGGTTCCCTGAACGGCGTGGACAATACGATCCACGCGCTGAACGCCGGAGTAACGACGATCGGCAATATCTCACAGTATTACGCCTACGAATATCCCGGTCTGGATATGGACGAATACCGGGTCACCGATATGATGAAAGCCATCGGCATCATGGCCCGCAAGCGGGATGAGGGTACGATCATCCATTCCAACCTGGACGATGGATTCGGCGCCCAGTTCCACGACCTGGCGAACCTTGTAGGATTCGCGAGACTGGAGAGATATATCGTAGAGGATCTTCTGGGAGCACGGATGGCTCACTGCTTCGGCAATCTCTTTAATGATCCCATGCTCCGCATCATATTCAACTGCGCCATGTGGAAGATCAATAAGTATAAGACACCGGGTTCCATGATCTACGGCAACACCATCGACTTCGGTTACAACATGCCGAAAAACTATGCCAATGTTACTGCATATTCCATGGCGGACGCCATGGGTCAGATGCTGTGGCCCAGCGGTCATGCCATTACCCCGATCCCGGTGACAGAAGCGATCCGCGTACCGAACGTCCAGGAGATCATCGACGCCCACAACACGGTGGACATGGCAATAGAAGAAGCGAAATACAACATGCAGTATCTGGATGTAGCCAGGATCGAGGCGGAAGCGGATAAGCTGGTAGCCTGCGGCAATGTGTTCTTCGAGCGGGTGCTGAATGCCTTTGACGACCATGACATCGACATCACCCATCCGGGGCAGATCCTGGCAGCGCTGAAAGCGGTGGGCGTTCCTCAGCTGGAGGAGAATTACGGTTCCGGAGAGAAAGACAGCGCGGCTATGGGCGGACGAAAGCCGGTCCATCCCACATCCATCGTTGTGGAAATATCCAGGCAGCAGGATGATATCATGAAGGACATTAAGGGTCTGGATGACAAGCCTCTTTCCGGCGTAAACGTGATCGTTGCGGCGACAGACGTCCATGAGTTCGGGAAGGAGATCTGCAAGAATGTACTGACGAAGGCCGGAGCAGAGGTCTTCGACCTGGGAACGAATGTATCCATAGAAGAACTGGGTGACGCAGCCATTGAGACTGGCAGCAGGGCGGTTCTGGTCAGCACATATAACGGAATCGCCTACAGCTTTGGAAAGAAAATGATGGAACGGCTCCATGAACTGGGCATAGATGTTCCGGTCATCATGGGCGGACGGCTGAATGAGCCGGTGGATGGCAGTGATCTGCCCGTGGATGTTTCTGACCGTCTGGCTGCCCTGGGAATCAACACGGATAATGACATTGACCGAATTGTTGATTATCTGTCAGAAAATATCAGAGGCTGAAGAAAGCGGCAGACTTGAATTTGTACAGGGGAAGAGGATATAATACTTATTGTAGGATACGACCTGTTGTATGATAAGGAGAATTATGGCGAAGGATACAAACGTACTGGACAAGCTGGCTATTCATCAGATCCTGACTCAGTCAGATATCCTGGCCAGCAGAATAAAGAATATGATCGTTTCTGAGGAACTGCCGGACGGGTTTACGTTCCCCAACGAGAATGAATTCAGCAAGCAGCTGAATGTGGGCCGCGGAACGCTGCGGGAGGCATATAAGATTTTGGATACCCAGGGATACATCCGCAGGACCAAGCACGGAACCCGGGTCCGCAGCCGCAAGGATATCGCGAAGGACGGGAATTTCGTGGCCAGTCTGGAACTTGCCGATATGGATGAACTGGGCGAATTTATCTGCGCGCTGGAGCCGGAGGCTGTTTATCTTGCAGCTCAGAAGATGAACGAGAAGGATATAGAAGGGCTGGACACGATCCGTAAGGAGTGCGAGGAAGCGGTGGCAGAGGATGATGACAAGAAGCTGCTGGACAGCAATTACCGGTTCCACGCCTATATCCGGGAGCACGTAGGCAACAACCTGATCGTCAGCGCTCTTACTGCGTATTATGACTATTTCCATAAGGAAGTGGTTGAGCAGATCTACAGCGGCGACATGGAACTTTCGGAGTTCCGGCAGAATTCCCTGGAAGCCCACCGCCAGATCGTTCAGGCGATCCGGGATCACGATCCAGATACTGCAAGGGCGGTGGAAAAGAAGCATCTGGAAGCGGATATGGCTTATCACGATTTTATTACAGCCCGTTCGTCCAAAGCACAGTAGGACAGCGGTGCAGTCTGCAGCCGAGATTTTAGAGAGATAAATATCTGGTTTACAGCATTTATATAATACAACAAGTATGATATGACAAAAAACGAAACTGAGAGGAGAACAGAAAATGGATAAGAAGATCGTATTCTGCGGCGGCGGAAATATGGCAGAAGGGATCCTGGGAGGATTTATAAATAACGGCGGCGTCAGCCCAAAGAACATTGCAGTCAGCGAAGTGGTTCCTGCACGCTGTGAATATCTTAAGGAAACATATGGCATAGAGGCTGCCGGAGATGTAAAGGACCAGATGGCAGCGGCGGATGTGATCCTGATCGCTGTCACGCCCCAGCATCTGGAATCCGTGACCGGCACGCTCCGTCCTCTGGTAAACGAAAATCAGATCATTATTTCTATCGTTGCCGCTACGCCCCTTGCGAAGCTTGCGGATCAGCTGGGACAGGGTCTGAAGCTGGTTCGCATGACGCCTAACACGCTGATAAAGACGCAGTGCGGCTATTCCGCCCTGTGCATGAGCGGCGGTCTGACAGAGGATGACAGAGCGATCGTCCGTGAACTCGTAGGCTATCTCGGCCAGATTCTGGAGATCCGGGAGGACATGTTCGATGCATTCACAAGCTTCACAAACGTGGGCCCGCTGTGGATCTACGAGACGATCCAGGCGCTGACCGATGCCGGCGTTTATGTAGGCTTCCGCCGGAAGGATGCGTTGGACATGGTGCTGAAGAACATGATGGGTGCGGCGATGCTGATCGGTGAGACCGGCGCAGATCCCGGCGCCCGGGCCCAGGCCATGATGTCTCCCGGCGGGGTGACCATTGAGGCGGAGCGCTCTCTGAAGAAGGGTGGTTTCCAGTCCATTCTCATGGAGTCCGTCATCGCCGGCTATAATAAAACGAAAAATCTGTAGGGTTATCCATACTAAAGGAGCTGCTCCGGAAGACGTTAACTGTCCTCTGAAGCAGCTCTTTTCTTTCGAACAAAGCCCAGACCGGCCGTTTTCCCGGCAGAATAGGCTTTGTTTACCCTTCCATCAGCGCCTGCAGCCCGTGGGCGTAGATCTCCGTCATCTTCCAGTAGCTGTCCAGGAACAGACACTCGTTGGCTTCGTGAGCTGTCTCCTCCTCCCATGGGAAGAGCGCTCCGAAACAGACCGCGTTGGGCAGGCCTCTCGCATAGGTGGCGCCGCCGATGGCGAAGGGCTCATGTTCCTTATCGCCGGTATCCTGGACGTAGACATTCATGAGCTTATGGACGAAATCCGATTCCGGATCGATGTAGACCGGAGGAAGATACTCGTAGAGAGAGAACTGGAAACCGGCGTTGGCAAGGCAGTTGTCCAGTTTCTTCAGGAATTCTTCCTTATCCAGGGTTGCCGGGTAGCGGGTATTGGCCCGGATGCGGATCACATCGCCGGCAAGTTCTATTGTTCCGATATTGAATGTCAGGCTGCCGCTGAGACGGTCCTCGCACTTCAGTCCCAGGTGCTTCCCATCATAGTCCATACCGATGTATTTGCTGTAGGCAGAGGTGAACCCGGAAAGATCGGTGTCCGCGGGCAGGCTGTTCAGCAGGCAGATCAGAGCGCTGATGGCATTCAGCCCCTTTTCCGGCGTGGAGGCGTGGGTGCTGTGGCCCTGGACACTGATAGTGATACGGTTTCCGGCGGTCTGGCAGCTGATCTGGAATCCGTCGGGCAGAGCTGTCTCCTTTACAGCCGCGGCAGCGATTTCTGCAGCGGAACCGTCCGCCGCTTCCAGTTCGCAGGATGCCTTGCCTGCCACGATGTTTCTGCCGGTCCCGCCTGTGAGGGACAGGACGCGGAGTGGCGCCGGGCTGCGCACAGCAGGGAAGTCCATGTCGAAGTCCACCAGGCCCTTCTCGCAGTAGATCAGCGGGAAATAGCCGTCGGGAACGATGGTCTGGTCCGGAAGACGGTCGGTGTGGGCTTTGTAATATTCTATGCAGCGCCAGCTCTCTTCTTCGTCCATGCCTACGATGAGCCGCAGGGTCACGTCTTGCGGAATGAGGCCGTTTGAAGAAAGATAGTCCATTGCGTAGAGAGAACTGAGGACCGGGCCTTTGTCGTCAGAGGAGCCTCTGCCCCAGATCCGCTCCCCGTCACAGGACGATTCAAAAGGCGGACGATCCCAGCCATCCCCGGGCGCAACCACATCTCCGTGGCCCATGATGCCGATGATCCGATCCCCGGAGCCTGCGTCGATCTCCCCGGCGTAGCCGTTCACGTTCCTTGTACGGAAGCCGAAATCCTCGGCCTTTTTCAGGATCCAGTCCAGCGCGTCGTTCACGGGGCGGCCGAAGGGATGACCCTCGCCGGCGTCGTCCATGTCCATGAGGGACGGGATGTTCACCCAGTCCTGAAGATCCTGGATCATCTCCTGTTTATGAGAATCGATGTATTCTTTAATGTCCATAATATTATCTCTCTTTCTTGCGTGTTCGGGTGCGTTCTGTTGAACAAAAGATACAATAAGCCATTTTGCAGAATTATAACAGAGTCACAGCAGCATATTCTTTGAAAAAATTCTAAAAACTGGCGATTAAATTTAAAATAATATCAAAGAACTTCAGGCGCGATTCATGTATAATCTGATGCATTAATGATTCAACGCGCTAAAGCAAATTATAACATATTATATATGGAACAGGAGGATTCCCATGCTGAAATTTGAAGTACAGAAAGCAGCGGATAAACTGATCCGGGAGGTATTCCAGGTCAAACCCGGCGAGACCGTTGTGATCACCTGCGACACCGCGTCGGATATGGAGCTGGTGGATGCCACTGCGTCCAGCGTATATTCCGCCGGAGCTAAGCCCATGACCATCACGACTGCGACCCCGGCAGGCGTAGGGAAGGCGGCGGATCCGGAGATTCCGGTAGAGGCGCTGACAGGCGTACTGTGCGCGGCGGATGTGTGGATCGAGTACAACCATCAGTGGCTGCTGTATTCCACGCCCTTCGAGATCGCCATGGAGAAGAATCCCAAACTGAGATACATGTGCCTTGTGGACTTCGATACGAACCTGCTGATCCGCACCGTGGGCAACGTCAACATCCCGACGCTCCAGACATTTATGAAGGCATTTACCGAGAAGAACAAGAAGGCGAAGACCATGCGCGTGACAACGCCGGCGGGCACCGATGTGTCATTCGAGATCGAGCCGAGGCATAAACTCTGCTGCGACTGCGGCGACGCCAGCGTTCCCGGCATGCACATGATGGCCGGTCAGATCAACGTGGTTCCCCGCTTCGGGACCATTCAGGGAAAGATCGTCTTCGACGGGACCATCACGCCGCCCTTCGGCACCGTGCCCTCCCAGCCTGTTGTCCTGAATATTAAAGACAGCATCGTGACCAGCATGGAAGGCGGACCGGAAGCCGCGGAATACTGGAAGTTCCTTGAGTCCTTCGATGACGAGGGTATGTTCAAGCTGGCCCACATCGCCTATGGGTTTAACCCGGGCGCTCATCTGAACGGCAATGTGGTCGAGGATGAGAGAGTCTGGGGATGCACCGAGTGGGGCATCGGCTATGTCAGCCCCATCGACGCGCCGCCGGCAGGGCAGGACGCGGCGTCTCATACAGACGGCATCAGCCTGAATTCCAGCGTATGGTGGGACGGCGTTCAGATCATGGACGAAGGAAAGATCGTGGATCCGGAGCTGGCTGCCCTTGCGGACGCAGCGCTGAAATAACAGAAATCACCGGGGCGGCGGATCCCTTCGGCGGATCCGCCGGCTCGCTGCCGGGACCATCAGGGAACAAAGCCCTGGCTCGGCTGCTTTCCGGCGTTTATTCCAAGGGCTCCCCCAGTATGGTCCGAAGTTTGACGGCAAGGGCCAGCGTCTCGTGGAATTTTATATTGTCATTTTCCATGTCAAGGGCTGCCTTGACCCGGTTCACCCGGTAGCGGATCGTGTTCTCGTGCTGATTCAGAGCGCGGGCGGTCTCGCTGAAGTTCCCGCTCTTTGCCACATAGACTTCCATGGTCTCCAGAATATCGCGGATCTTCTCCGCAGCGAATGCGCGCTGGATCCTCTCGCGATAGGCGTGATAGAAATCAGAAGCTGCCGGTGTATCCCGAAGGATCAGCAGAAGCTGTGTAACATTCAGAGGGTCATAAGTCAGCGCGCTGCTCTCCATGGAGCGGGCCGTATCCAGAGCCCGGCGCCCCTCTTCCAGAGCCTGGCGGATCTCCCGCCTCGGGTGGATTCTGCTGAACCCGATGCGGGGCTCATTTATTTCTGAGGATATGCGGGATGTCAGGGCGTCCGTCCGGTGCCGCAGCTGGTTTTCGTCTTCCGCGGTGAGAATGAACAGTACGGTCTTACCGTCCACTGCGAAGATGCAGGCGCTGTCCTGCAGATATCGGACATGAAGGTCTGCCAGGTCGAGGTCCGACCGAAATTCTCCGTAGCAGAAAACAGTGCGCAGCACAGGCCCGATATCGCTCTTCATGCTGTTCAGCAGTTCCAGACTGTCCGAATCGTTCTGGTCCCCGTACATGATCTTCTGGATCCGAAGCAGGTTCATGGCATTAGCCGTATCCATGGATATATACTGGTTCACCGTATCGATGATCAGCGCATAGGGAATATTGATGGGCAGGAAAATGACTGGAAGGGGCGCCTCATCGCATATTTTCTGAATATCCGGTGTAAAGTTATACAGCCCCCGGTCACCGACGATGATAACGCCGGCGCTACGGGTGCGGATAAGGATGCGGAAATAATCCTCCGCCTGAGATTCCTCCCCGGACCGGAACTGCTCGAGACAGGTGATAAACAGGTCCCCCGGCCGGAGTATGTTCTCGTTGGTAAACAGGATATCATCCACACCGCAGTCGAAGACGGAGACCCGTTCTACGGTGCCGTTCATGCCCCTCTGGCCTGCCAGGATCCGGAACTGGGACAGGGCGGGATGGCGGAATATGGTCTGCAGTGTGATAAACCGGTCTTTCATGGCGCACCTCCATAAGAAGAAGTTAATACTTAATTATCGGATGACTGCAGGAAAATGTCAACGCCGCCGCTGAAATTAATCTAAAAATATACATTATTATTTGTAATTATAATAAAGCCGTGTTGGTAGGATTCCTGTATAATAGCGATTAATAATCAAAAAGGAGAATAGGTATGAGTGATAAGAAGAAAAACACCGGTGTGGAAACTACCACACTTACCCCGGTGCCCATGGAGCAGCGGAAGAGCTGGCTCGATGTAGCTTTCATTCAGGCAGGCATCATGATCTGCGTGCCCAGCCTGCTGCTCGGGGGCATGCTGGCAGGGGCCATGGATCTGATCCCTGCGATCATTTCAGGAGCTGTGGGCTACGGAATCGTGATTATCCTGTTCTGTCTCATGGGCATCATGGGAAGCGACCTGGGCGTTCCGACCTGCATGACGTCCCTGGGCGGATTCGGAAGACTGGGGACCCGTTTTCTGATCAGTACCGTGATCTTCGCATCCATGATCGGATGGTTTGCCGTTCAGAACACCGTCTGCGGCGAAGCCTTTTCTCATCTGCTGCAGGAGTCCTTCGGCGTCACGATACCCTCCAGCGTATCGACGATCATCTGGGGCATCATCATGCTGGTCACCGCTGTTTACGGTATTAACGCCATGGACAAGCTGAACATGATCGCCGTGCCGTGTCTCTTCGTCATGACCATCGTCGGTACGATCCTTGCTCTGCGCACCTACGGGACAGCGAATCTGTCCGTGCCTGTTAAAGAGGTGACCATGAGCTTCGCTGACGGCGTCATCCTGACCATAAACTTCATGGCTGCAGGCGTTCTGGCAGCTTCTGATATCACAAGATACCAGCGGACCCGGAAAGATACGATCCTGTCCAGTTCCCTGGGCGTCTGGCCAGCGGGCGTCCTGATGGTCGTTCTGGGCGCCATCATGACGAAGGTAGCCAATCAGTATGATATTACTCAGGTGTTCGTAGACGTGGGTCTGCCGATTCTGGGCATGCTCGTACTTATTGCAGCCACATGGACCACCAACACATCCAACGCCTATTCCGGCGGAATCAATGCGGTCATGGTACTGAATCTCAGCGACAACAAGCGCTCCTGGGCAACCATGATCTCCGGCGCGCTGGGTACCGTCCTGGCGCTGATGGGCCTGGCAAACAGCTTCGAGGCGTTCCTGAATATCCTGGGGGAGATCATGCTCCCCATGGTAGGCATCATCATCGCCGATTACTGGATCATTTATAAGGGCGATCCGAAGAAATTCCGCTTCACCGAAGGCTTTAACTGGTTCGGCATCATTTCCTGGGCAGCCGGCTATGCCATCATTAAACTTGTGAACGTAGGCGTACCCTTCGCCCAGGGCATCATCGCCGCCATGATCATCTATGTCATCCTGACCAAGCTCCTGAGAAAGGAAGAACCCACAGGAAGAGTAGAGGAGATCGCGAGAAAAGCATCCTAGGGAACAAAGGCATTACCCGCGGCGTTCAAAATTCATGTCCCAAACTGTTTGTTTTATACAGGTATACAATATATTTGAAAAAATGAGCAAATGTGCGTACCTGTGTGATTGCAACCCTTTGGGATATTTTTTGTGTTACTAAATAACCATTATGTTCAAAAATGCGCTGCTGAAATTCTGAATTATGTGGTAAAATTAATTTTATAAGATATTTTATCTGACGAAACGCATTTGATTGCGTTGCGACGCGGAAAAAATACAGGATATTGCAGGAAAGGAGGCCGGCATGTACGAGAAGGAACTGGAGCAGATCCGAAATACGGAGGAATCCTCGGATGCTATGGTGAAGAAGGCCGGGGCGGACGGGAAAAAGCTTGTCCAGGAGGCTCGGACCCGTGCAGCGGAGATTCTCGCAGATGCAGAGGAACGGGGCAGAGCCGTCCGTGACCGCTATATCAGGGAGGGAACGGACGCTGCCGACAGGCAATATGAGGAAGCGATGGAGAAGGCGAAGAAGGAACGGGAGGCGCTTATGAGCAAAGCAGAAGCGCGGATCCCTGATGTCGCCGGCATGATCGCAGAAAGGATCGTGGAGAGCTGTGGCAATCGTTAAGATGAAGAGAGTCCAGGTGATCGGTCTCGACACGGTCCGGGAAAAGCTCCTGGAAGAGCTCATGGATGCGGGCTGCGTGCAGATCACGGAGGAAAAACCGGAGGACAGCGCGGCGATGTCTGCTGAGACAGCAGATCCCACGCCAGAGGAGCAGAGAGCAGCAACCGGCGCTTTGGATATACCGGGCGCGACTGCGGACGAAGATCTGCTGTCATCCTATGACAGCCGGATCGCCGACGCGGAGCTGGCCCTGGAGACGCTGGATCACTATGGACAGGAGAAACATCCTCTCTTCAGCACGAGGCGGACGGTGGACCGGGAAGATTTCCGGAAGAAGCTCAGCGATCCGGGATATATAGAAGAACGGATCGGTGAGATACTGGCACTTCGGGATGAGATCCACCGCAGGCAGGAGGCGGTAAATAAAAGAGACGCCGATCTTCTTGCCCTTGCCCCCTGGGAATCCTACGAGATTCCTCTGGAAGAGAAGGAAACGGCATACACCGTCACAGACATGGGAGCCTGCCCCGCTGCGGCGGATATGGAAGGACTGAAGCAGGCGATAGAGGACGCCAGCGACGCGACGGCACTGCAGGTGGTGAGCACGGACCGGGAGTTCAGCTATATTGCCATCACCATGCTGAAGTCGGAGGCGGAGAGCGTCCGGGAGGCAGCCAAGCTTTACGGGTTTACGGTGAATCCCTTTGAAGGATTCTGCGGCACCGCGAAAGAAGCGGAAGAAGGACTGCGGGAAGGAATTGAGGAAGACAAGAAGAAAATAGAAGAACTGGGAGCGCAGATCGGCGGAATGACGGACGCTATACCAGATATCCAGTGTCTGGAAGATGATCTGGTGATCCGAAGGGACCGGGAGCGGGAGAAGAACATGCTGCCCGCCACGAAGAGGACATTCCGTTTTTCCGGATGGGTGCCGGTCACGGCTTTGTCCCCTGTAACGGCGCTCCTTGATAAATATGAATGCTGGTACGGGCTGCGGGATCCGGAGCCCGATGAGGAAGCACCTGTCCTGCTGAAGAACAATGGATTCGTGACGCCCTTTGAATCCATCACGGAGATGTATTCTCTGCCGGATTATCACGGCGTGGACGCGACACCCTTTTTTTCCATCTTCTATGCGATCTTCTTCGGGCTGATGCTCAGTGACGCGGGTTACGGTCTGGTGATCACCATTGCTACCGGCCTGATCCTGAAGAAGTTCGACCTGGAAGGGCTCACATATAAGATGATAAAGATGTTCTTCTACTGCGGCATCGCCACCGTATTCTGGGGCGCGCTGTTCGGCGGATGGTTCGGTGATTTCGTCCATGCGGCAGGATCCCTGTTCGGCGCGGACGTAAATGTACCGCCTATATGGTTCAACCCCATAGAGGATCCGATCACACTGCTGATCTTCTCCCTGGCTCTTGGTATTGTCCATCTGTTCCTGGGCATGGGCATCAGCGCTGTACGGCAGATCAGATCGGGGCACTGGTTCGACGCGTTCTGCGACGTGTTTTCCTGGTATATGCTGATTCTCGGAGCCGTGGCATGGCTTGGCCTCGGCGGCGATACGACAGGCGGCACGATCGGGAAATACCTGACGATCGCAGGAGCGTTGATCCTGCTTGTATTCGGCGGACGGAAGAAGAAGGGGATCGGCAAGGTGCTGGGAGGCATCAGCGCACTGTACAACGTGACCGGTTACCTTTCGGATATCCTGTCCTACGCGAGACTGCTGGCCCTGGGGCTTGCCACCGGCGTTATCGCTCAGGTGGTGAACACCATCGGCACGCTGGCGGGCAGCGGGGTGAAAGGCGTGATCGCGCTGGTACTGGCCTTTGTTATAGGCCACACGTTCAACCTGGCGATCAATGCGCTGGGCGCGTTCGTCCACTCCAGCAGACTGCAGTACATAGAATTCTTCGGAAAGTTCTACGAGGACGGCGGCGAGCCGTTCCTGCCTTTCCGGAAGAATACGAAATATGTGAAATTCAGAGCTAATGAGTAAATAATTCGGAGGTAAGGAAAATGATCGATGGCACAGTATGGGCACTGATAGGTGCAGCGGTTGCAGCTCTCGCAGGCATCGGAAGCGCTATGGGCGTTGGTATCGCCGGCCAGGCGGCCGCCGGTGTTGTGGCGGAGGATCCTAAGAAATTCGGTAAAACACTGATCCTGCAGGCCCTTCCGGGCACCCAGGGCATTTACGGACTGATCGTAACATTCCTGATCCTTATCCGGATCGGAATGCTGGGCGGCGGCGGAATGAAGGACCTGACCGTAGCTCAGGGTCTGTATATCTTCGCCTGCGGACTGCCGATCTGTCTTGTAGGCATCTGGTCCGGCATTTATCAGGGTAAGGCGGCGGCTGCCGGCATCATGCTTCTCGGAAAGCGAGAAGACCAGATGGCAAAGGGCATCATTTACGCCGCTATGGTAGAGACCTACGCGATCTTCGCCCTGCTTGTATCGCTGCTGATGCTGCTGAATTCCGGAATTTGATCGAGGTGCGCCCATGAGTATCGACAAGATTACAGCAAGGATCCAAGCGGATGCCCGTTCTCAGGCGGATCAGATTCTGGCTGAAGCGAAGGAACAGTCGGACCGCATCGTGAAAGAAGCGGAGGACCGGGCGGCGGCCATGGAACAGGATGCGGAAAAGAAGGGCGCCGCGGAGAGAGAGAAGGTCATCCGTCAGAGAGAGGCGGTGGCGGACATTGACAGCCGCAAGATGATTCTGGAGGCAAAGCAGGAGATCATCAGCCGGGCCTTTGATCAGGCGGCGGCGAAGATCCTGAGTAAGCCGGCTGGTGAGAGAGCTGACTTTTACGCATCCATTGTAGAAAGTTCCGGGATCAGGCAGGGGGAGATCCTCCTGGACAGCAGTGAAAGAGAAGAACTGGGAGAGGTGCTCCTGGCGAAGTTGGCTGAAAAGATCCCCGGTTCCGCCTTTGTTCTCTCTGAAGAACAGAGGCCATTCCGCGGAGGCCTTCTCGTGAAAGACGGCAATGTTTATTTCAACGGAACACTGGAAAGTTTCGCTGCCCAGGCGAGGGAGGATCTTGCGGCGGAAGCTGCGGCGAAGCTGTTTGGATAGGAGGACGGTCTATGAATAAAGTAAAACCCATGGATTACGTCTTCGCCAATTCGTTTATCGGCAACTATACCCGCTTTCTCATGACGAGGAAGGACCTGATGCGGATCGCGTCCGCCAGGGATCTGGAAACGGCGGGTCAGATCCTCCGGGAGTTCGGATACGGCGACGCCAGAGAGCTGACGGACGGCAGGAATATTGAGGAGTACCTGAAGAAGGAGCGGAAAGACCTGAAGGAAAAGATATTCAAGACCGTTCCGGATCCGGAGGTGTTCCGGTTCGATCTCCTGCCCTATGATTATCACAACGTGAAGATCTGTCTCAAGTCGGAGCTGCTGGAGAAGGCTGTGGACCCGGAGAAGGATCTGATCGGCGACGGGAGCATCCCGCCGGAACGTCTGATACAGCTTGTCCGGGACAGGAATTCTTCATTCCTGTCGCCCCAGATGCGAAAGGGGGTCAGCGACGCGCTGGATATGTACAATCGGAGCAGAGATCCCCAGTATATCGACCTGGTCCTGGACAGGGCCTGCTACCGGGAAATGCTGGATGCCGCGGAGGAGACCGGCGTAGAATTTCTGACAGGTTTCGTAAAGGTCCGTATTGACGCAGCCAATCTGGGCATGTTCCTGCGGCTGCGCCAGCTGGGAAGACCCTGGTCTTTCTTCCGGGATGTTTATCTGGAAGGCGGAAATATCCCCTTCCAGCTGCTGGTCAGCGCCTGGGAAGAGCCCTATGCCCGGGCAGCAGAGCGGCTGGATCCCTACGGTTTTCGCGAGGCAATGGCGGAGGGCGGAAGGATCCTGAAGGAGACCGGCAGCTTCTCGGCTTTTGAGAAGCTGAGGGACGACGCGGTGATGAAATACGTCCGGGATGCCAAATATATACCCGTCGGACCGGAGCCTGTCCAGGGATACTGGTATGCGAAATCAAAGGAAATCGATAATCTCAGGATCGCTCTCACCGGAAACTTCTACGGTTTCAGTGAGGCGTCGGTAGAAGAAAGGCTGAGGGAAACCTATGTATAAGATCGGAGTGATCGGCGACAGCGCGTCTGTCGCGGGATTCCGCTCCGTCGGGCTCGATGTGTTCCCCTGCGAGACCGGCGAAGAAGCGAAGACAGCCGTACACCGCCTGGCGAAGGAGGAGTACGCAATCATATATATCACAGAGAAACTGGCGGCGGAGATCCCGAAGGAGATCGACCGTTACCAGGACCAGATGCTCCCGGCGATCATTCCCATACCGGACCGGCACGGAACGGACGGGACCGGCATGCGGAACGTAAAACGGGCTGTAGAACGGGCCGTCGGAGCAGACATTCTATTCGGAGGTGATCATTAGATGAGTCAGGGAAAGATAGTTAAGGTCTCAGGACCGCTCGTCGTCGCGTCCGGGATGGAAGACGCGAACATGTTCGACGTCGTCCGCGTCGGTGAGAACGGACTGATCGGCGAGATCATCGAGATGCGCGGCGGAGACGCGTCCATCCAGGTTTACGAGGAGACGGCGGGAATCGGTACAGGAGCGCCGGTGGTTACAACGGGAGCGCCTCTGTCTGTAGAGCTGGGGCCCGGACTGATCGAGAATATTTATGACGGGATCCAGAGGCCTCTGGAAGAAATGGTCCGCATAGCCGGTCCGAACATCACAAGAGGCATTCAGGTGGCGCCCCTGTCCCGGGAGAAAAAATGGGAATTTGTCCCTGCGGTCAAACCGGGAGACGAGGTTGTCCCCGGAGACATCATCGGAACGGTACAGGAGACGGAAGTCGTCCAGCAGAAGATCATGGTGCCCCAGGGCGCGGCAGGTACGGTAAGTACTATTGAGAGCGGCAGCTTTACCGTAGAAGATACGGTATGCACGGTGGAGCAGGCAGACGGCACGGAAACGAAACTGACCATGATGCAGAAGTGGCCGGTTCGTGTTGCCAGGCCGTATAAAGAAAAGCTGGTCCCGGAGATGCCCCTGATCACCGGCCAGCGGGTCATCGACACCATGTTCCCCATTGCCAAGGGCGGCGTGGCGGCCGTACCCGGGCCCTTCGGCTCCGGCAAGACCGTCGTCCAGCACCAGCTGGCCAAGTGGGCTGACGCGGACATCGTCGTCTACATCGGCTGCGGCGAGCGGGGCAACGAGATGACCGACGTACTGAACGAGTTCCCGGAGCTGACCGATCCCCGCACCGGTGAGTCCCTGATGAAGCGGACCGTGCTGATCGCGAACACGTCGGATATGCCGGTAGCCGCCCGTGAGGCATCTATATATACCGGCATTACGATCGCAGAGTACTTCCGCGACATGGGTTATTCCGTAGCCCTGATGGCAGACTCCACATCCCGCTGGGCAGAGGCGCTCCGTGAGATGTCCGGACGTCTGGAGGAGATGCCCGGCGAAGAAGGGTACCCGGCTTACCTGGGATCCCGTCTTGCCCAGTTCTACGAGCGGGCAGGAAGAGTCGTATCCCTGGGGAGCAAAGGCAGGATCGGCGCTCTTTCCGCCATCGGAGCTGTATCCCCGCCGGGAGGCGATATCTCGGAGCCTGTTTCCCAGGCAACGCTGCGTATCGTCAAGGTATTCTGGGCTCTGTCAGCGACTCTGGCCCACGAGCGTCATTTCCCGGCTATCGACTGGCTGCAGAGTTATTCCCTTTATGTAGACCGTCTGCGTCCCTGGTTTGAGGAGCATGTGGCCAAGGAGTTCCCGGATATGCGGGCCAAGGCGCTGCGCCTGCTCCAGGAAGAGGCGGAGCTGAACGAGATCGTCCAGCTTGTCGGAATGGACGCGCTGTCTCTGACCGACCGTGTCAAACTGGATGCATGCAAGTCGATCCGTGAGGACTACCTGCACCAGAACGCGTTCCATGATATCGATACCTTTTCGTCCACAAACAAGCAGTATAAGATGCTGAAACTGATCATGACGTACTTCGATCTGGCGACGGATGCGGTAAAGAAGGGCGCGGAGTTCGGAAAACTGGAGACGCTGCAGGTAAAGGAGCGGATCGGAAGATTCAAGTATCTCCCGGAGGATCAGGTGGATGCCCAGTATGAGGAAATACTGGAGGAGCTGAAGGGCAGCATCCGTGAGCTGGTCAGCGAGGAGGCGGAAGATGAATAGAGAATATAAGACCATAACAGAAGTGGCCGGCCCGCTGATGCTTGTCCGGGGCGTAGAGGAGGCCACATATGATGAGCTGGGTGAGATCATCCTGCAGAGCGGAGAGAAACGGCTGTGCAGGGTCCTGGAAATAAACGGCGGCGATGTGCTGGTCCAGCTGTTCGACAGCGCGGCGGGCATCAACCTGAAGGACAGCGCCGTACGCTTCATGGGACGGGGCACCGAGCTTGCCGTATCGCCGGAGATCCTGGGCCGTGTGTTTGACGGCATGGGCCGTCCGGCAGACGGAGGTCCGGCAATCATCCCGGAGAAGAATCTGGATATCAACGGTCTGCCCATGAACCCGGCGGCCAGAGCCTATCCTGCGGAGTTCATTCAGACCGGGGTATCGGCTATCGATGGGCTGAATACCCTTGTCCGCGGACAGAAGCTCCCCATATTCTCAGAAGCCGGTCTTTCCCATGCGGATCTGGCAGCCCAGATCGCCCGTCAGGCGAAGGTACTGGACGGAGGGGACACTAAGTTTGCCGTTGTCTTCGCCGCCATCGGCATCACATTTGAGGAAGCGGATTTCTTCGCTTCCGATTTCCGCCGGACTGGAGCCATAGACCGTACAGTCATGTTTATGAATCTGGCCAATGACCCGGCAGTCGAGCGTATCGCCACACCGCGAATGGCGCTGACAGCGGCGGAATATCTGGCCTTCGACCTGGGCATGCATGTGCTGGTCATCATGACGGATATCACGAACTACGCGGAGGCACTGCGTGAAGTATCCGCCGCCCGTAAGGAAGTACCGGGACGCCGGGGCTATCCTGGTTACCTGTATACGGACCTGGCGACCATGTACGAGAGAGCCGGGCGTAAGAAGGGTTTTGACGGATCGATCACGCTGATCCCCATCCTGACCATGCCGGAAGGGGATATCACCCACCCGATCCCGGACCTGACGGGATATATTACCGAAGGGCAGATCATCCTTTCCAGAGACCTTTCCCGAAAGGGCATCACGCCGCCCATCGACGTTCTTCCGTCTCTGTCCCGTCTGAAGGATAAGGGGATCGGCGTGGGCAAGACCCGCGAAGATCACGCGGATACCATGAACCAGCTGTTCGCCGCCTATGCAAGAGGCAAGGAGGCGCTGGAACTGGAAACGGTCCTGGGCGAAGCGGCGCTGACGGAAACGGACCTGAAATACGCCAAGTTCAGCGACGAATTTGAGAAAGAATACGTATCCCAGGGATTCGACACGGACCGCAGCATAGAGGAGACGCTGGATATTGGATGGAAACTCCTGAAGCTGCTGCCGAGAAGCGAGCTGAAGCGTATAGACGACAGCCTGATCGACAAGTATTTTGACAGGTAGGTGATTCGATGGAACGGATGAATGTCAATCCAACCAGGATGATGCTGACGTCCCTGAAGAACCGCCTGAAGACCGCCCGCCGGGGCCACAAGCTCATGAAAGACAAGCGGGACGAGCTCATGAAGAACTTTCTGGAGCTTGCCAGGGAAAACGGCAGGCTGCGCCAGGAAGTGGAACAGGAGCTGGCAGTCATGTACCGGGGCTTTGAGGTCGCGGGTGCTGTAATGAGCGCCGAGGACATGGACGAGGCGCTGATGTATCCGAAGCAGGGCGTCAAGCTGAGCGTCAGCCAGAAGGATGTGATGAGCGTCAAAGTGCCGGTCTTTGACTTTGAGACCACAGCGAAAGACCCCGGGGATATATTCCCCTATGGTTTTACGGAGACGTCCGGTGAACTGGATCAGAGTATCCTGGCTGTGTCTCAGGCGTTCCCCAAGCTGCTGGATCTGGCAGCCAGGGAGAAAGAAGTACAGCTGCTCGCCGCGGAGCTGGAGAAGACGCGGCGGCGGGTCAATGCGCTGGAGTACGTGATGATCCCGCGGCTTGAGGTAACAATCCGGTATATACAGATGAAACTGGACGAGGCGGAGCGGGGCAATCAGACCCGGCTGATGAAAGTAAAGGATATGGTTCTTGAGGACGCCCATCATTATGAGCAGACATAATTAACGGATGTAATTGACAAATAGTGTATAATAAAACGTGGAAGCCGGAGCATCCGTGACCCGGACGAGACAGCAGAGGACAGGCGGTCCCCTGCCGTGCATTAGCCCGGGACGGGATCCGCCTGACGACACCAGTGGTCTTACGGATGTGATGGTTCCATGTTCTATTGCCGGGTACGAGGGAATCCGGAGGTAGAATCTTATCTCCTCCTCTTAAGTATCTGGCATTTTTTGGTCTGGGATTTTACACAGATTTAATAAAACCTTCCAATCGGGTTTACAGGGATACCCTATAATATAGACCGCAGGTTTATCGGGGTGGATCTGCACAGCCAGGACTTTGTTATAAAAGGGCGGGATCGCCGGAGGGAAGTTAATCTGTATCTGACCCCTGTTCAGATGATATTCCCGGGGATGGCTGACGCGCCTGACACCCCGTTTCTCATGCATTAAACAGGAAAGGACGGAAGATGAAACAGGCTTTGATCGATATCGGCTCCAACTCCATGAGGCTTACACTGTATGACCTGGAAGGGGGTAAGTTCCGGGTCCTCTTTAAACAGAAGTACATGGCAGGACTGGCAGGGTATATCGAAAACGGCAGGCTTACGGATGAAGGCATCCAGCGGGCATGCAGCGGCCTGTGGGAGTTTCATACGACTCTTTCGTCTCTGGGAATCACCAACACCAGGGTTTTTGCTACGGCGTCACTGAGAAACATCAGCAATTCCAGGGAAGCGCTCTATACCATAGAGGGCGCCACGGGCTATGTGATCGAGGTGATCAGCGGCAGGGATGAGGCGGCGTACGGCTATGCCGGAGCACTGATCGGTCTGGATATCGCCAGGGGATCCTTCGTTGACATCGGCGGCGCCAGCACAGAAGTTGTGGAATACAGCGACGGAAAGATGCTGAATTCCGCCAGTTTTGAAGTGGGATCACTGAGCCTCTTCAAGAGCTGCGTCAAGAAGATCCTCCCCGGTCTGGGCTCACTGGACAGAATTGAGCAGATGCTCCGGGAGAAGATCGACGAGGATCCGCTGTTTCAGTTCAGCAAATATTCTCCCCTTGTATGCACCGGCGGGACGTCCCGGGCAGTGTTCAAGGTGGGACGTCAGTTTCTGGGTCTGCCCAGGGATTGTACGACCATGAGCCGGGAGCAGCTGGACGCGCTGTGCCAGTTCTTCCACGACGGCGGCATACCCACAAGAGACCTGATCCTCCGGATTGAACCGGAGCGGATCCATACCCTGATACCGGGAGCCATGATTCTCCAGCATATCGCGCACCTGTTTGATGCAGATGAGCTTATCGTGAGTAAATATGGAGTCAGGGAGGGATACCTGTGTCAGAATCTATTGAAAAACGAACAGTAACATCATCCGCAGCGGAAGATGCCCCAGGAACCGTCGCAGATCCGGCGCAGCAGGCAGAAGACAGCAGAGAGAACACGGAGAAACAGCCGCAGGGCGCAGGGATGCCGGAAGATGATCCAGCCGGTGACGATGACTGGGCGGACGGCGACGAAGATCTGGACGATGAACCCGATGAGGAACCGGGGGATGAGGACAGCTCGGCGGATACCGCAGAAGAAGAGGATAAAATGGACAAACCTGCGAAAACAACCGGCCGTAACGAGGCGAAGGACCGTCTGAAGAAGGCGGAGAAATTCACATACACTCAGAACCGTGAGCTGAGCTGGCTGCGGTTCAATCAGCGCGTGCTGGAGGAGGCGGGAGACAAGAGCCTGCCGCTGCTGGAACGGCTGAAGTTCGTTTCCATTTTCAGCAGCAATCTGGATGAGTTCTTCATGGTCCGTGTGGGCAGTCTGTTCGATAAGTCTCAGGTATCACCGGATGAAAGAGATAATAAGACGGGCATGAATGCCGCGGAGCAGCTGGACAAGGTTTATGACGCGGTCCACGGTCTCATGTCTCTTAAGGCGTTTATCTATCAGGACCTCCTCCGGGATATGGAGAAGAAGGGGATCGTAGACGTTGCGCCCTCCAGGCTGACGGATAAGGACCGGGAAGCCATCCGGGATTATTTCGCCATGAATATCCTCCCGGTCATATCGCCCATGGTCATAGACAAGCATCATCCCGTTCCCCATCTGGGAAGCAAGAAGCTGTACGTGGCGGCGCACCTTGTTAACGGCAAGGGCAAGGGCCTGATCGGTCTTGTAGCCGTTCCTTCCAGCATACCGCCGTACATCAAGCTGCCCGGGGAGGGACTGCGCTACATCCGCACGGAGAATATCATCCGTGAGTATCTGCCCTCCATGTTCAATGCCTATTCCATGCTGGAGACCTGCGTCATCAGCGTGACGAGGAACGCGGACATCAGCTTTGACGATGAGAAATTCGAGGACGAGGATATGGATATCCTGGAGAATTTCTCACACATGCTGCGGATGCGGAACAAGCTGTCTGTCGTTCGGCTGGAGGTCAGCGAATCTGTTTCCCGCAAATTCATGAACAAACTGGAACAGATGGTGGATGTGGACAAGCGTCAGGTGTTCGAAGACGGATGTCCTCTTGTGATGAAATACGCCTTCTCTCTGGCAGACAAGCTGCCTGAAGAGGAAGGCCAGAAGCTCCTGTACAAACCTTATACACCCAGATGGCCGGAAGACCTGAATGCGTCCATGGGCATGATCGAGCAGATCCAGGCAAAGGACCGCATGCTGTTCTACCCCTTTGACTCTGTAGAGCCCTTCCTCCGTCTCCTGATGGAAGCCGCGGACCGGGAGGACGTCATATCCATCAAGATCACACTGTACCGTCTGGCGTCCACGTCCAAGATCGCGCGGGCCCTCTGTCACGCGGCAGAGAATGGCAAGGAAGTCATCGTCCTTATGGAGCTGCGGGCCCGGTTCGACGAAGCGAATAATATTTCCTGGGCGCGGGTCCTGGAAGACGCGGGATGCGTGGTGATCTACGGAATAGAAAATTACAAGTGTCACAGCAAGCTGTGCCAGATCACCATGAATAACAAAGGCAAGCTCAGTTATGTCACTCAGGTCGGGACGGGAAACTATAACGAAAAGACAAATGACCAGTACACGGATCTCTGCCTGATGACGGCGAAAGAGGAGATCGGCGAGGATGCGACGGTGTTCTTCCAGAACATGATGATCAGCAACCTGAACGGTCATTACAACCACCTGCTGGCGTCGCCTACGGGCATCAAGCCGAAGCTGCTGGAGCTCATGGATGAGCAGATGGCTCTCGGCTCCGACGGATATATCTGTATCAAAGCCAATTCCGTCACAGAACGGGAAGTCATAGACATGCTGATGGAGGCGTCCCGGGCCGGTGTGGAGATCCACCTGATCATCCGGGGCATCTGCTGCATACTGCCCGGCGTCAAGGGGTATACAGAAAATATTCACGTGACGAGCATCGTCGGCCGTTACCTGGAGCACGCGAGGATCTACTGCTTCGGCCGCGACAATGACGTCAAACTCTATATTTCCTCGGCGGACCTGATGACCCGCAATCTGAACCGCCGTGTGGAGATCGCATGTCCGGTCTACGATCCGGATCTGAAGGCCAAGCTGGAATGGATCCTCTCGGCGGAGCTGAGGGACGATGTCAAATCCAGCGTCATGCTGCCCAATGGCAAATACAGCAGAAACCAGCCCAGCAGCGTCAGCCCCTGCAGCAGCCAGGATGAGTTCATGAAGGTCTCCATCCACGATAAGGCGCCCATGCAGGAGAAGGTGGAGAAGAAGGGATTCTTCTCAAAATTAAAAGGGATTTTTGGATAAATGAAGAGCCGGTTGCTTCTTCTCATAACCCGGGGAGGGCGATTGTGCGGAGCCTTCGGGTTAGACAGTCAGCGTGCCTGTTAAAAAGAACAGAACCCATGGAAAATTAGCATCTATAGATGCTAAGTCAATTCCATGGGTTTTTCAATTCTGCAATGTCATTATTTATTGATTGGCTCCCCTGCTGAGGAAAGGGTGATTTTCTTATACGCGTTACCTTTGTCGTTAGGATGGGGCTCCAGACCAATAACGGTTATTTGCGACTTTCCGGGATCGTAGATCCAGAACAGCCTGCCTGCGGCAGGGGTGTTGTTTTCGATATAAGATTCCCATACTTTGCATCCATAGCGCGCGGTAAGCGGGGGTATATCGTGGGAATGCAGACGGGGGTGCCGCAGGTTTACTGATAAAAGATAGAGTGCCTTGCCCAGTTTGGTATAGAGTTGAATATCTCTTTTGGAAGCGGTTCCTTCCTTAACCGCTGTACTTAGGGTCTGCCAGAAATCTTCCGTTTCCGGAACGCCCATGCGAATCTGGAACATAAGCTACTCCTTAAATTCAGAAAGATCGAGAGACCCTGATACTTTCCCCTGTTTCATATTCTCTACTGAGCTGTCCATCATGCGAAGTGTATTCTCAGACACGCGGAAGGGCGGGGTCAGAACTCTCGGCTCCAGTATGATCCTTCCATTCTCATATTCTTCAACGTGATAATATTCAAAGGATGCCTCGCGTAAGGTAATTCTCTTTTTAGAATCGATTTTTGCATCATAGGATTTAATATATTCAGACATTGAGTTCACCTCCAGTTTATACTGTGGGATATCCCACTTCGATTATAATCCCACAAAAAACCGCTGGTCAAGAATGGATAAGAAAGAATTCGCCGCTGTTCAAAAAAACTGCCCTGTCCGTTCGAAACCTCCGTTCCCGAAATTCCCCTCCGTCTCTTGCACTGAAACTGGGAAAATATTATGATTTAGGTATAAATAATTATCAGAAGAGAGTTGAAACGGCATGCAGGGGATGCCGTTTTCAGGGGAACTCGGGAAAGGGTAGTGTCAAGTGAAATATGAAAACGGTGGTCCTGGGAGATCAGGGCTGATAGGAACTTAGAAAAGTGTATAAAGTAGTCTGAG
>OMXT01000082.1 GCA_900315125.1 uncultured Eubacteriales bacterium | reverse complement strand
GTTTTAGCCAAACATCATTATACTTGAAGATTAAGCTCTTGGCTCTTTTTATTTTTCTAATTTACACCATTATACAGGCATAACCCATTACAATCGTAATGATAGAATTGTTACTGCTTATTGTTCTATCAAAATAGGGCCTGGGTGTTAAATGATATAACCGGTTACTTTCACGGAAAGAAAAATTCTATCATAATCTAAAAAATAACCGGAATGATATACTTTTTGATCCGAAATGTACCATACTGGCGGAAGGGTACCGATGATGATATAATCAGAGGTGACCAGAAAACAGGAAAACCAGAAGTTTCAGGAGAAAGAAAATGAATGATCCAATGATCGAGAAATATATGGAGATGTTTCGTCAGAACTGGCAGCCGATTGCCATACTTTATCGGCTGCCGGAGACATCCGATGCGGGATGGAAGTTCCGTCAGATTTTGCAGCGAAGCGGCATCGCGGTGAAAGAAGCGGAAGAAGATGATCTGCAGCAGACTGTGGGTTATCTTGCGGGCATCGACGGATATGAAAAGACAGGAGCAACCGATGGAGACCGGGCAGCATCGGTGCTGGCTGAGAAAATCTCCGACCAACCCTTCCTCCTCATGTGCCGATTCACCCCGGAAATGTTGGACGGACTGCTGGCGGACATGAAAGCAGCTGGCATATACATTCCTCATAAGGCGATGATGACGGGAACGAATCGCGATTATACGATGGGATACTTAATTCAGTGTGTTGAAGAGGAACATGCAGCCATGGCGGCGCAGATGAAGCGCGCCGGCGGAGACAGGAAGGAGAATCAGTAACAAGGAGAGGCAGAAACATGGAAAACAAAAGACAGAGGATCATCTCCCCCAGCGTGGCGGAGCAGGTAAAGCAATTCAATATCGACCGGGACTGGGACCAGTTCCACAGCCCGGAGAACCTGGCCAAGTCCATCGCCATTGAGGCGGGGGAGTTGCTGGAGTGTTTTCAGTGGGGGCCGGACTACGACCTGCGGGCGGTGAAGGAAGAGCTGGCGGACGTGGTGAATTACTGCATCGTCATGGCGGACCGGCTGGACCTGGATCTGGACCAGATCGTCCTGGAGAAGCTGCGGGTCAATGAGAGGAAGTATCCCGTGGAGAAGGCAAGGGGCAGGAGCACCAAATATGATAAGCTATAACAAAGCCATGGCTTTGTGGGAGGAACGCCCATGGAACTGAGATATCTTAAGACGCTTAAAGTGATCACAGAATCGGGAAGCTTCGCGAAGGCGGCGGAACGCCTGAATTATACCCGTTCGACGGTCACGTTCCAGGTGCAGCAGATGGAGCGGGAGTTCGGGATACCGCTGTTCGAGAAGATCGGGAAGAATATGTGCCTGACGCGGGAAGGAAAGGCGATCCTGCCCCTGGTGGATACGATCCTCGGCAGCTATGACCGGATCCTTGCATTCGGTAATTCCGAGGCGAGCGTGCTCAATATTGCTGTCCCTGAGAGTCTTCTGACGTTCCGGTTCCAGCCGATCATCCGGGCGTTCCGGGAGAAAATGCCTCTGGCAGACCTGCAGATCCAGACCCGTTCCTGCTATGACATGAACCAGATCCTGCTGGCGGGGGATGCGGATATTGCGATCCATTATAATGTGCAGCGTGAGGATCCGAATATATACAGCGAGGCAATTTCGGAGTGTCCGCTGGTGTTCTTCGGATCGCCCCAGATGACGGAGCAGGAAAGGGATTTTCGCACGACGGACCAGAAGAAGAACTTTGGATTTATCGATATCGAGATAAACGGGCTGTACCGGAAATCGCTGAACCGGCTTCTGAAAGAGAAGAATATCACACTCTCTAACGACATGGTCCTCGGGAGCATCGCGGCCATCGTCCAGTGCATACGGATGGGTCTTGGCGTGTCGGTGCTGCCGGAATTTGCCGTGCAGAAGGAGATCCGGGACGGGGGCGTGATCCGGCTGGATGGAGAACTGGATCCGCCGGCTGTGTCCGTGATGCTCAGCTACCATAGTCACAAGCGGCTGACGCCGGCGATGGAATATTTTCTGGATCTCTGCCGGCAGATGCTCTGAGGGATGCTTTCCTGTGGAAAAAGCACTTCGTTCATGATAAAATGATTCTGTGATTTTCCTTATCGGAAAAAATTAGCGGGGAAGATGGAACAGGAATTATGGAAATAAACAGACAGCAGAAGCTGAAGGAACTTTACGACCGGCAGGAGGAACTGCTGAGCCGAAAAAGGGATATTACCGCTCAGATCCACGACATAGAGATGGATCTTGCCAAGAAGGTATGGGTAGCCAACGCGCCCATAGAGCAGCTGGGGGAGCAGATCCAGAAGCTGAACGCTCTTCAGTCCAGCGTGGACACCTGGGGCATCAAGCGGATGAAGGGTGAAGAGGCGCTGGAGGAGCACCGGGCGGAGCACCCGGAGGCGGAGAGAGGCGTCCGGGCGTCGGACCGGATCGAAGAGATCGACAAGCAGATCCGCCGCCTGGCCTTTATGGAGAAGGACACGGACGAGACGGAGAAGGAACTGCGGATCGTACGGGAAGAGAAACAGCGCCATGTAGGCAGGGAACGGCTGGAGCGGGAACTGGACAGCTATCCCTCGGAGGAAGAACTGAAGAATCGGATCCAGGAACGGGAGAAGGCGGTTTCTGATACAGAAGAGTATCTCGCCAGCGTCAATGATCAGAAGGCGGCGAACCAGAAGGTCCTGGATGAGTTTGAGGCCAAGTCCGGGCTGGCTAAGCTTTTTTCGGGGAAGAAAGAGGCGGAAGCCGCCCGGGAGGATATCCTGCGCTGCGATGAACGGATTAGCCGCCTTCAGGAGGAACTGGAGGAAGGAAAAGAGCAGCTGAACCAGGCAAGGAACGAGTTCGGCGACTGGCAGGCGCTGCTGGGCAGGATCCGGGCTGTTGTGACGCCCCACACGCAGGAATACTGCGACCACAGGATCGAGGCGCTGGAAAAGAGCCTTCTTATAAAGAAGCGGGATCTCCCGTCGGTTAAACAGAAGGAAGAAGAACTGGCGAAGGAACGGGCACTGCTTGTCAGCAAGCTGAAGGACATGTCAGAGCCCTATGAGAAGATGGTCCGGCTGCAGTCTGATCTTAAGGAAGTGGATGAAGAGACGGCCAGGACCCAGCAGGAGGCGGTAAGCCTCTCCGCGGCACTTCGGGATGCCCTTGTGAAGGAACTGAATGTGGTAGAGGAATTCGACGGGGTAGATTCATCCATAGTAACAAGAGACAGCGACACGACCCAGGCTTTGTACTATCGGCTCTCCCAGATCCACCAGGCACTGGCAGAGGATGCAGGGAAACTAGACGAGCTTTCGGCGGTCCGCGACGCGGAAAATCTGAAGGCGGAGGCCGGCAGGCTGACGGAAGGCCTGGCGGAGATCGATGAGCAGATGAAGACGCTGATGCAGAAACAGTAATATTGAAAACATCCGCGGGAATCCGTATAATGATAGACGTCTTAAGTAAAACGAGGAGGTATCCGTAATGGAAAAGCAGAAATTACACGAACTTAAGGTCCTGGCAGCGCAGATCCGTCTGGAGACTGCCAAGATC
>OMXT01000038.1 GCA_900315125.1 uncultured Eubacteriales bacterium | reverse complement strand
GCGTGAGCCGATGATCCTCGACCCCGCCAGCGGAACCCAGACACTCCTGCGCTCCCTTGGAAGGACAAGAAATCCTCTATGCTAATACCTATGCAGGAAGATACCTACCGAGGATTGTCAACAAAAAACTCCCTAACAACTTGACACTATCCTTGTCAATTGTACAGATTGCTAAGAATACTGAAAGATGTTAGAATATCATCATCAAAGATGAAAAGTCATCTTCAGACGGAAAGGACCACGCAACATGAAAAATCAACGTATTATGATCATCGGCGCCGGAGATTTCCAGCTTCCCATCGTACGCGCTGCAGCGCGCCGGGGAGAGGTCATTCTTGTAGCCCCCGCAGTCTCCGATGCATTCAAGCCTTACATAACCCGCAGTTACCTTCTGGATGTCCGTGAAAAGGAGAAGATCCTCGACATCGCACAACAGGAGGAGATCGATGCGGTCCAGACTGACCAGACGGATATCCCCGTTCGAACCGTCGCCTACGTAGCCGAAAATCTGGGGCTGCCCGGCAACGGTTACCAGACAGCACGCCTGTTCAGTGAAAAGAACATGATGCGCGACCGCATGCGGGAACTGGGGCTCCCTGTACTCCCTTATGCCGTGGTAGACGATGTACGCCAGGCCCGTGAATTTTACCGCTATCTCAACTGCCCCATCATCATAAAGCCCATGGGGACCCAGGGCAGCCGGGGCGTCGTTGAGGTAACAGAAGAACAAAGGCTGGATCGTGCCTTTGTTCAGGCAATGGAATATTCCGACGACGGCCGCGTCCTGGTGGAAAAATGCGCCCACGGGATCGAATTCGTCTGCGAATCCGCCGTCGTAGACCACCGCTGCACGCCTCTAATCCTCGGCGATACCCATTATTTCGGCAAGAAAAGCCTCTTTTCCGCGAAGGAACGGATCTTCCCCTCTCTCCAGCCAAAGGAAATCACCGATCAGGTCCTGGCGCTGAATCAGGCGATCGTGGAAGGATTCGGACTGACCCAGGGCATCACACACGGCGAATATATCCTGGATGAAGGCAGACCCTATCTTCTGGAAATCGCCGCCCGGGGCGGAGGCGTCTACATCTCATCGGACCTCATTCACCTCCGGACAGGCCTTGACACAGAAGATTTCCTTCTCGATCTTGCACTGAAGGGAACAGCTGAGATCAATATCCATGAAACCGGAGTGTTTGCCGGATACCGGTGTTTCTATCTTCCGGCGGGCGAGGTTGTTTCTGTCCGCGGGATCGACGAGGCAGCTGCTCTTCCCTTCCTTCACTCCAACCAGCTGGATGAGATCCATACTGGCATGCAAATAGCGGAAAATACCAATAAAACATCTCGTTTCGCAATGATCATCACCGGCAGGGACCACAACGAATGGGAGGAGCATGTCCGGCAGGTCCAGGCTTTGCTGGATATAAATGTCCAGGCAGCAGACGGCAGCCTGAAGCCGATCATCTGGTCCTGACATTCTAATAAAAGACCGGGGGAAATCCCCCGGCATTTTTATTCCTTTATTTTACAGATAAAGCACCTCATCTTTCCGTTCTCATCCGGCGGGATCTCATCCAGCCAGATGAAGTTCAGCTGAAATTCATCGTATCCGAAGAGTTCCAGGAACTTTTTATGATAGAATGCTTCTATTTCTTCTTTAGAAGCCGTATCCGGCGCAGGATCCTTGACAAGCATGATGGTGATCTTATCATAGGATTCCTGAATATAGCGGAACTGGAGTATGCCTGTGATGCCGTTCGGCATCTTCATGATCTCGATCGCCGATGTCTCCGTTCCGTTGGCATGCTTTACCATATCATTAGTGCGGCCGATGATCCTTGTAATATAGCGGATCCCGTCTCTTGTCACAGATTCCGCCCTGTCACCGACCTCATAGTTAATGATGGGAAAATCAAACTTATAAAGAGTCGTAGCGATGACCCTGCCGCTGTTGGAGAGGTTGCCCTCCTCGTCCACGAGGTTAATGACATGGGTATCGCTGTTGACATAGAACACATCGCTTCCCGGCAGCCGGACCGCCGCGCTTCCTGTCTCATTGCATCCATAGGCATCCAGCAGACCTGGACCGTATGTTTCAAGGAAGATCTTCCGTGTCAGGTCGTCCACCATCTCGCTGACCGGCGTATAGAGCTTGGGCTGGAATATTTCCATGTCGTGCTGTTTGGCATATGTTGCCATACGGAGCAGCACATTCTTCCGGAAGCAAAGCATATCCGGCTTATAGTCATTGACAAGTTCGATCAGGTCCCGCATGCCCTCGCCTACATAGAGGTGCTCCGGTACGATCTTCCGCCGCAGAATTCCTAATTTCTGGACCCAGGAGTCTCCTTTTTCCGGATCGACCTTGGAGTGGGTCGTCAGGAAGGACAGCATCTTCCCCCGGAACGGATGATAACCGCCGAACATAGTCACGCGGATCCAGTTTGCGTTGACGCAGGCCGCCTCTCTGTGGGTCACCATGAACCGCAGCGGGATCCCGGAAGAACCGCTTGTCTTGAATATCTCCCAGTGTTTGCTCTGATCCTGATGGTTCCGGAAGACATCATCCATCCAGCTCCTGAGATCCGCCCTTGTCGTGATCGGAAATTTACCCAGGTCTTCTGCTGAGTGAAAATCTTCCGGCGTCAGACCCTCCTGCTCAAACCGCTCCCGGTAAAAGGGAATGGTATAAGCCTTTTGCATGATCTTGTGGACTTTCCGGTCCTGGCGCGCCTTATTCTTTTTATTATCAGTCGGTATTTTCTTGTCCAGCTTTATCAGATAATAAAGCGTCATGATATTTTTCAGTTCCCGTCCCATAAAATCGTATCCCCTTATTTCTTCAGTTCCTGCTTTATCTGCGTTGTGGAGATCTCCGGCGTCCTCGGCAGATAGACGACGTCGCAGTATTCCTTCAGAAAATCAAATTTACCTTCCCAGTCATTTCCTATTACAAATGTATCGATCCGAAATTCCTTAACATCAGAAATTTTCTGCTCCCAGCTCTCTTCCGGGATCACGAGATCCACATAACGGATGGACTCTACCAGCTGTTTCCTCTGTTCATAGGAAAAGTAGCATTTCTTATGCTTCATGTTCCAGTTGAATTCATCGGTAGATATGGCTACGATCAGATAATCCCCGTATTCCTTGGCCCTGCGAAGAAGATTGACATGGCCATAGTGAAGCAGATCAAATGTGCCATAGGTTATTACTCGTTTCATTTGTGATACTCCCCGTTTTCTCTGAATATATCAGAACAACGTAATTTTCAGATAAAAAATGCATTAAATGTATTCTATCACAGGAATACATTTAATGCAATGAAATAGCTTATGCGGATAGTGTCAAGTTGTTAGGGAGTTTTTTGTTGACAATCCTCGGTAGGTATCTTCTTGCATAGGGATTAGCATAGAGGATTTCTTATCCTTCCAAGGGAGCGCAGGAGTGTCTGGGTTCCGCTGGCGGGGTCGAGGATAATCGGCTCACGCTCCTCTACGATGCTCCAGTCTACAGTATGCGCTATGGCTTCATTCAGGAGCTTTTCGGTGAAATCGCTGTAATGCGGTGCCTCCATATCCCTCAGGTCTTTGTTTGTGATACGTCCTCCG
>OMXT01000041.1 GCA_900315125.1 uncultured Eubacteriales bacterium | reverse complement strand
GGTTCCGCTCCGCACTGATCGAGGCGGTGGACGCCGTCATGCACCGTTAAACTTTGCGCAAATAAAAGAACCGAGGGACCCCTCTCACCTGGTCCCTCGGTTTTCTCTCATTTCCTCTCAGTGGAATCTGTTTGCTATATAGTAATGATTCGATACTATTTTACACCAGCTGCGTGGTTAACGGCAAGACTAAATCCAATTGCTACTGCAAACTGTCCAGCAAGAACTGCTCCCATCAACATATCGATCTCCTCCTTATTTCTGTAATCTCAGCCATTCCTGAAGTGTTTCGGAATGGTCTCTTTATCTTTCGCCTGTAGTATAACGCCGCCCTCAAACTCTGTAAAACTGCAAATCTTTATGAGTATCATAAGGTCTCGTAAAGACGCGGACGATTCTGCAATATTCGAAAATTCCCTAAGCTTCAGGAGGTATCAGACGCCCTCCGGGGGTCTCTGCAGGCATCCGAAAAGTCAGGAAATATTGTTGATTTTACCAAAATATGATATGATACAAAGGATTATTCGGGCTGTAAAAGTCTGTGAAAGTTAAGAAAAAAGAAGGAAAGAATTTTATGTTTCGGAAGATCGTGACGACAGCTCTGCTGATTGTTTTGTCTGTCGTTGTGTTCAGTTCCGCTGCCCTGGCTGCCGATTCGGAAAGCGGTGAAGCAGCGGACCTCGCACCGCAGAATGAACAGGAAGAACAGGCAGAGGGGGATCCTGTCCAGAACTCGGGTGAAGAAGAAAAGGACAGCGAAGAAAGTATTTCGATGTACAGAATTACCTTCCAGTATATCGGCAGCGTGCCGAAGGGCGCGGCGGCGCCGGAATCTGTGGGAATAAAGGAAGGACAGGTCTATGAGCCGGCGGATCCGGTTAAGGTATATGGGTACACATTCCTGGGGTGGTTTTTGGACGAAAGGGCCAGCCAGGCCTTTGTTAGAGAAGAAATCACCGAGGATACCGTGATCTATGGAAAATGGAAGAAAACGGCGTTCCGGGATATGGTTCCGGTGATCCGCGTGAAGGGACACGGCGAGGCGAACTGCGTCTCATGGAAAACCGTTGACGGTGCCTCCGGCTATGATATCTACCGGGGGAAGAAGTCCGGGGGCAAGGTGAAATACCAGAAGATCCAGACCGTCAAGGGGAAGCTGAAATATGACGACGCGCTGGCGCCCTCGGGGAAGAAGTGCTGGTACCGAGTCTGTGCCTTCCGGGGCACCGGCAGAAGCCAGATCCGGTCCCGGCGAAGCGCAGCGGCGGCGATCCGAACGGTGACCCGGGTGTTTCTCGTGTGCGGTCACGGCACCGATGACCACGGCAGGTGGGACCCCGGCTGCACCTGGGCCGGCGTGCAGGAAGCGAAACTCATGCTCCCCATAACGAGGGCCGCCGTAAAATACATGCGTTCCCGGGGCGTATATGTGTACAGCGACGCGGACGTGAGCAATCATCTGAATATGAATAAATGCATCCGCTGGTCGAATAAGAAGAGCATCAGCGCTTACGTCAGCGTGCACTGCGACTGGATGTTTGCCCGCAGCGGGACACTGCCCCTTTATAAGACGCCCGCGGACAGGAAGCTCGCAAGGGCGCTGAACCGGGGCGTACACGCCGCGGTCCGGATCCCAGGCAGGGGCTATGGGCACCGGACGGATCTGGCGGAGCTGAACAGAACCCGGCCCCCAAGCTGTATCTATGAGACCGGAAGCATCCGCCGGGACCTGGAGACCCTCAGCAACAAAGCCCAGGCTTACGGCCGCGGTCTCGGAAAAGGGTTCTGTACATATCTTGGTATAAAATAGGAGGAGAACGATGGACATGAGAACAGAAGAACTGCTGGCGCGGGTAGACCACACGCTGCTGAAGCCGGAAGCGGGATGGAACGATATCCGGCAGATCTGCGACGACGCCGTCTATTTCCATACGGCGTCGGTATGCATCCCGCCCTGCTACGCAGCCCGGGCGAAGGAATATCTCGGAGACAGCATGAAGGTCTGCACGGTGATCGGATTCCCGAACGGCTATAACGCGGCGGCTGTTAAGGTATTTGAGGCGGAGCAGGCGGTGCGGGACGGCGCAGACGAGATCGACATGGTCATAAATGTAGGATGGCTGAAAGCAGGGGAAGACAGGAATGTTCTGGATGAGATCACGAGGATCCGCAGCGCCTGTCCGGACCAGATCCTGAAGGTGATCATCGAGACCTGCCTGCTGACGGAAGAAGAGAAGATCCGGGCATGCCGCCTTGTGACAGAAGCGGGGGCGGACTATATCAAGACGTCTACGGGATTCTCAACAGGCGGGGCGACGGTGGACGATGTGAAGCTTATGAGGGCAAACGTTGGCCCGGAGGTGAAGATAAAAGCCGCCGGAGGCATCCGCTCCCTGGAGGACGCGGAAGCGCTGGTCGCCGCCGGGGCGGACCGCCTGGGGACCAGCAGGATCGTCCAGATCGTCAAACAGCAGCAATAGCACTCGACAAATGAACTGAGATGTAGTAAAATACTGCATTGTTTTATGGGATTTGTATGGTACGAAGACCGATCCGGGGAGAAAAGGAATGCGGGGAAAGAAGCACACTAGACACGATAAGAAAAACGGAGCGATGTGGAACGCAGGTCCGAAGGTAAAGACGGTATTTAAGGTATGGGCGGTCGTCTATGTCGCCTTGCTCATCCTGTTTACCGGACAAATCATACACACGGACATCCTGCCTCCTAAGTATCTTTACAGCGGCCTTGCCATCGCAGGGATCCTGAGCATGTTCATATTCCCTCTTCTGTATTTTGATTATATCCGGAGGAACCGGAAGATCATCGCGGCGGCTCTTTCTGTCGTGCTGGCAGTGGTCTTCGGCGTCGGTACGGTATATCTTCAGAATACGGACAGTTTCTTCAGCCAGGTGACGACCGTCAGCGCCCAGACCCGTGACTATTACGTGGTTGTGAAGAAGGATTCTGATTACCAGAATGTCCAGGAGCTCGTGGGCAGGGATGTGGGAACATATATGATGACCAGCGCTGATTATTCTACGGCGAAGAACACCCTGAACAGCCGGGTGAAGGTCAACATGAAGATCTCCGATAAATTCTCCCAGCTGGACGATTCGCTGCTGAAGGGGAAAGTCGACGCCATATTCGTCGGCCAGGCGATGTATAACATGATGTGTGAGAAGGTAAAGGGATTTAAGGGCAGGACCCGCATCCTCTATACCATCCGCATGGATGTATCCGGGGGCGGCCATACAAAGGAAGTCGATGTAACGAGACAGGCTTTTAATATCTACATCAGCGGTCTTGATACGGCGGGGAAAATCACTGAGACCTCCCGTTCGGACGTAAACATGATCGTGACGGTGAACCCTCTGACCCACACCATACTGCTTACTTCTATTCCAAGGGATTACCAGATCCAGCTGACGTCCTACGGCAATGCCAACGATAAGCTGACCCACACGGGGATCTACGGCATAGACGAGAGCGTCAAGTCTGTGGAGCGGCTCATGGGCGTCAATATCAACTACTCTGTCAAGGTGAATTACACGACGGTGAAGAAGCTGATCAACGCCATAGGCGGAGTGGACGTCGTGTCCGATTATGACTTTGTTACCCATGGACAGGCTGCCCATTACACCTTCCGCAAAGGCAAGAATCACCTGGACGGAGCGAAGGCGCTGGCTTTCGCAAGGGAACGAAAGTCCTTCACCGACGGGGACGTCCAGAGGAACAGGGATCAGGCGAAGGTCATGGAGGCAGTCTTGAAAAAAGCGACATCCAGCACCACGATCCTGACAAGTTATACATCGATCCTCAATTCGATCAAGGATTATACAGAGATAAACATGAAGGGGGAGCAGATCCGGGAACTGGTCAAGATGCAGGTCTCCGGCGGATATCACTGGAAGATCATCAAACAGAACCTGACAGGAACCGGGGCATACGATACCTGCTACTCATCCGGCGACTACCAGGTATATGTAATGATGCCCCTGGAGGATAAGGTGGATCAGGCGAGCAAGAAAATCGTCCGCGTCATGGACGGTTCTGTCAAATAACAGGCGGTGCCGGACGGGCTGGAATCCCGCGGAAAACCGGGATCGGATCAGCAAAAAGTATTGACAATGCAAAGTCAGTATAGTATACTTGTTAAGCGACTTTATGGAAACGATATTACAGGGCTGGGACACCAGCTCTGAATTTAAGTTTGGAATCAGCGGAGAGCGCTCCGGTGTTCCGGAGGAAACGGAGGACTATCATGAGAGTTAAGGTAACCCTTGCATGCACAGAGTGCAAACAGAGAAATTACAACACGATGAAGAACAAGAAGAACGATCCGGACAGAATCGAGCTCAAGAAATACTGCCCGTTCTGCCGCAAGACTACTGTTCATAAGGAAACAAAGTAATCGGGAGAGCGTGAACTATGGCGAATAAGTCAAATAAGAAGAAGAACACAGCCAAGGCCAGCGGCAAGGGCGCAAACCAGCAGAAGTCTGCTGTAGATCAGGCCCGCAGATATGCTGCCCAGAACGCGGGGAAGAAAGACAAGAAGAAAGACGGAATCACTTCCCGCGAGTACTGGAAGGGCGTCAAGCTGGAGATGAGCAAGGTGATCTGGCCCACTCGCAAGGAGCTGGGCGTTTATACCGGCGTCGTCATCGTGACATGCGCTGCGTTTGCCCTGGCATTCTGGGGCATCGATTCCGGGATCCTTGCAGCTCTTAAAGCAGTCCTGGGCGTTACATTAGGATAGGAAGCAAGGTACAATAAATGTCAGAGACAGAAAACAAGACGACGAATATCTTTTCTCCTCTGGAAGGAGAAGGGATCCGCGGAGACGGCCAGGCGATGTGGTATGTTGTTCACACTTATTCCGGACACGAAAACAAGGTGAAGGCCAACATCGAGAAGATGGTGGAGAACCGCGGGATGCAGGATCTGATTCTTGACATCATCGTACCGACGGAAGAACGGGTGGAGATCAAGGATGGTCAGAGAAAGATCAAGACCAGAAAGATGTTCCCCGGCTACGTCATTATTAAAATGGTAGTGACCAATGAATCCTGGTACCTGGTGCGGAACACGCAGGGTGTAACGGGATTCGTCGGACATGGCTCAGATCCGATCCCTCTCACGCCGGAAGAAGTGGCGCGGATGGGCATAGAGAAAGTTAATATCGACCTGGACGTCAGCGTTGGCGATACAGTACGTGTGATCAGCGGTCCCTTCGAAACCTTCATGGGTGAAGTACTCGATATCAACCAGGATAAGCAGGTACTTACTGTCAAGGTCAGCATGTTCGGTCGTGATACGCCGGTTGAGCTGGAGTTCAATCAGGTGGATAAATTAAACTAACGGAAAGGAGGAAAAGGAATGGCAAAGAAGATTACAGGATATATCAAGCTTCAGATCCCTGCAGGAAAGGCGAACCCGGCACCCCCGGTAGGCCCGGCACTCGGACAGCACGGAGTCAACATCATGGACTTCTGCAAGCAGTTCAACGCTAAGACGCAGGATCAGCCAGGTATGATCATCCCGGTCGTCATCACGGTATATGCGGACCGTTCGTTCACATTTATCACCAAGACACCGCCGGCAGCAGTTCTTCTTAAAAAGGCAGCAGGAATCGATAAGGCATCCGGCGAACCGAACACCAAGAAGGTAGCAACCCTTACTTATGCACAGGTCGAAGAGATCGCCAAGATCAAGATGCCGGATCTGAACGCAGCAAGCCTTGAGGCAGCTACGGACATGATCAAGGGAACAGCCCGCAGCATGGGAATCGTTGTAGAAGATTAGTCTTATGTGGGAGGATTTCTGGAGAGATCCGTCAGCACCACAGGGAGGTAACAAATGGCAAAGAGAAGCAAGAATTACAGAGCGGCTGCCGAGAAATTCGACAAGTCAGCACTGCACGAGGTTTCTGAAGCGATGAAGCTCGTTACAGAAACAGGAACAGCTAAATTTGATGAGACAGTAGAAGCGCACATCCGTCTGGGCGTAGACGGAAGACACGCAGACCAGCAGGTCAGAGGCGCGATCGTACTGCCGAACGGAACAGGTAAAGAAGTCAGAGTACTCGTATTCGCCAAAGGGCCCAAGGCCGAGGAAGCGGAAGCTGCCGGAGCGGACTTTGTCGGAGCAGAAGAAATGGCACAGAAGATCCAGCAGGAGAACTGGTTTGACTATGATGTAGTTGTAGCTACACCGGACATGATGGGCGTTGTAGGACGTCTGGGCCGTCTCCTTGGACCTAAGGGACTGATGCCGAACCCCAAGTCAGGAACTGTTACCATGGACCTGACCAAGGCGCTTGCTGAGATTAAAGCAGGTAAAGTTGAGTATCGTCTCGACAAGCAGAATATCGTCCATACTGTAATCGGAAAGAAGTCCTTCGGACCGGAGAAGCTGCAGCAGAACTTTGATGCTCTGCTGGACGCCATCGTTAAGGCGAAGCCGGCTGCTGCAAAAGGACAGTATCTGAAGAGCGTGACCGTGGCTACCACCATGGGCCCTGGAATCAAGATCAATCCGGCTCTGATCGGCTAAGGATCCTGATATTCGGAAGATATTCACAACTGAATTTGAAATTAACACCGTAGACAGCGGGTGCGCAAGCTCAATATCCCGCCGAGGTACAATATAGAGAGAATATTGACCTTGGGAAGCCTGCGGACTTCCCAAGATTTTTCTGATTGTACCAGAACATTATTCTGGGTTCGTTCTCCATAGGACGGATTCAAGAAAGGAGAACTAATGTCTGAAGAAGCGAAGAAGCAGAAACAGGTCGTCATTGACGAAATCAAGGCAAAACTTGATGGAGCTCAGTCTGCTGTCCTCATCGATTACATGGGAACAACAGTTGACGAGGCTAACGCGCTGAGAAAATCACTTCGTGAGGCAGGAATCGAATACAGTGTTTATAAGAACACACTGATGAAGAGAGCCATCGAAGGAACAGATTTCGCTCCTCTGGCTGATGCCATGAAGGGCCCCAGCGCCATTGCAATCAGCAAGACGGATGCAACTGCCCCTGCAAGGATCCTGAAACAGAACATCGACAAGATGAAGAAGATGGAATTCAAGGGCGGAATCGTAGAAGGAACATACTACGATAAGGAGGGCATCGCACAGATCGCTGCGATCCCGTCCAGAGAAGAACTGCTGGCGAAGTTCCTGGGAAGCATCAAGTCACCTGTCAGCCAGTTCGTCAGAACCCTTGCTGCTATTGCAGAAGAGAAGCCTGCTGACGGAGCTGCAGCTCCTGCTGCAGAAGCACCGGCAGAAGAGGCAGCGGCAGAGGCGCCTGCTGCTGAATAATTGTTGAATTTAATCAATTTTACAAGATAAGGAGAAAAATAATGGATAAGGATCAGATCATTGAAGCGATAAAGAATATGACCGTTCTCGAGCTGAATGAGCTCGTAAAAGCATGCGAAGAAGAGTTTGGCGTATCCGCTGCTGCAGCAGTTGTTGCTGCACCGGGAGCTGCTGGAGCAGCTGCTGCTGAGGAGCAGACAGAGTTCACTGTAGTTCTGGCATCCATCGGCGACCAGAAGATCAAGGTAATCAAGGCGATCAGAGAGATCACCGGACTGGGACTGAAGGAAGCTAAGGCTCTGGTTGACGGAGCTCCGAACAACGTTAAGGAAGACGTTGACAAGGACGAGGCTGAGCAGATCAAGGCTAAGCTGGAAGAAGTCGGCGCTGGCGTAGAGATCAAATAATCAAACGTCAACTGAACAGAATCAGAATCAGCGATTGGACAGAGTGCCCCGGAAGGTTAAGAGACCTTTTGGGGCGCTCTTTTGTTTTGCATGAATATATGCATTTGCTGGAAGGAACAGGAATAAACAGGTCATAATTACCAGAACGGAATGGAAATTTTCAATATATTGAAAATTAATTCACTGAAACGGTTGCGTTTTAGTAGTTATCAGTATAAAATATAGTTGGGTTTTATATAAGATATTGTTTTGAAAGGAGTTATGTATGTTAACCTCATTCTTTCAGAGTACTCTTCACAGAGACTCTCTGGTAGCTGCGGATGATACGTTTGCATTGCTGTTTGTACTGCTTGTAGGCGTAGCTCTCGCGATCTACCTGGAACAGAAGTATACCTGGGCATCCAAGGTATCCGGTGCGATCCTCGCGCTGATCTTCGCCCTGGTTCTTTCCAACGTCGGCATTATCCCTATCCACAGCGTGCTCTATGATGATATCATCTGGGGCGTCGCTGTTCCCATGGGCATTCCTCTTCTGCTGCTGCAGTGCAACATGAAGAAGATCTGGGCTGAGACAGGACGTATGATGGTCATCTTCCTGATCGGCGCAGTAGGTACGGTTGTGGGAGCCATCCTGGCCTTTGGTCTGCTGAAGGACGTTGTTCCTGAGCCTGCAAATGTAGCTGCAATGATGACCGGTTCCTATATCGGAGGCGGTGTAAACTTCGCAGCACTGGCTGCACAGTTCCACACATCCGGCGAGGTTGTCGGAGCGACGACCGTGGCGGATAACCTGCTGATGGCTATTTACTTCTTCGTTCTGATCCTGTTTGCCGGAAGCAAGTTCTTCCGTAAGCACTTCACTCATCCCCATATTGAGGAAGTTGAGAAGAACGGAATCGGCGACGCACAGACACTGGCCGCTGCTTACTGGAAGCGTAAGGATATCTCCCTGAAGGATATCGCTTTCAATCTGGCATATGCCGTCACCATCGTATTTATGTGAACTTCCTAGAAGTTTACGCCTAACCCATTAATCCACCTCAAATAAAATGTGCAAAACACCTGAAATTCTGCGATTTCTCTT
>OMXT01000046.1 GCA_900315125.1 uncultured Eubacteriales bacterium | reverse complement strand
TTTCGGATGTCCGTATTCTACGATAGACAGATCACCTGCCTGGCAGTTCTTGTTGGTGGAATCGTAGTAGATGTAGATCTTCTCTCTCTGGTCCTGCCTGCTGTTCCATTCATTCAGAAAACCCGCACTCTGTTCATCGGTGAGAGAATGCAGAAAAGAAGAGACTTTCGAATCGGAATAGAGCCTCATATGCTCTGAGAACAAGGGATGTCCGTAAGCATAATTCGGATAATACTGTCCGGCATTATCCTCTGACACGATCGAATATGTGACGAGATCCAGAAAGAGCCCTACGTCTTTCTCCTCCATATATTTACGCAGGATATCCGGTATTCCGTATTCCCGAAGAACTTTACGGATCACGATAAAATCGCCGATCCGAAGAGAACTGCTGCGAAGTGTCCGATCGCTCTCCTCCGGGATTTCCACATCGGGGAAGTACTTCAGAAATTTTTCGTTCGGCTGCATCCGGGAAGGATCCTGGATGCAGCGTTTCCCAATTGTGACCCTTTTCGGAGTAGTGTACTGCTTCTGCGGATCGTAGATGCGGTCATATTCAAAATATACATAGGTCGCATTTTTCTTCTTCCGGTAGGTGATCTTTCCGGGAGCAGATGGTATCTCAACCGTGAAATCCAAATACATTTTACGCCTCAATTCTTTAGTAGTAATTACCTCTAAAGAAATTATATCAAAAAACCTGAATTCTCGCAAGAGAAATCGCAGAATTTCAGGTGTTTTGCGCATTTTATTCGAAGTGAATTAATGGACTAGGCGCAAAATTCTAGGAAGTTCACACTGTATGCACATAGCGCGCGTTGGTGATAACCAGGTGTATTCATCATACCAAGTTGAGTGCAAAGTGTAAACCATTATTTTCTATAAAGGGAATTATAAGACTTTTCTCGTACTCCTTCTTCACCAAGTATATTCCGTCGATTATGGCAGTCGCCGAAACGGAGACGTTAAGAAGTCGTTAATTTTTCTGCGGCGCAATAGTGAACAAAGCCCAGAGTATGGGATATAACGCAGAGAAGGTTAGCCCCTCAGATCGGAGGGCAGAAGCGTCCTCCGAATCTTGTTCCGTTTTGTGTGGAACGACGAAAGGAGGGCGACAACATGAGTATAGAGATTCTTCTTGCAGTTCTTAGCTTCGGCTGGACATGTTTTGGAATTGGCTATGCCATGGGCTGGAACAATGGCGATAAATGGCAATAATGGAAAATAACCGGCATCGCCAGGTAACGGTTAATTTCTAATATCCATATTATCGGGCTGACCGTCTATCAACAGTGCCGTTTGTTCCTGTAGAAACACCGCTCAAAATCGGGAAGATGTGATTGTAAAAAAATATTCGAAAAACATCAAATAAATCATTCGAAAAAAATAAAATAAAATGATCGAAAAAAGCGAAATATTATTGCGAAAAGAAGAAAGAACGTATATGATTTGATTATCGGAAACCGTTGAAGTAACAGGACATTCGGAGGCTGCGATGAGATATATAACCAGAATAGTGGATGATGAGATAGACAGAAGGACCGAAGCATTTGGCGCAATTAATATTGTAGGGCCCAAAGGATGCGGAAAAACCCGGACCGCAAAAGAACGCTGCAGGACGACCATCGAGTTTCAGGATGAGGACAGACGGGATGGGTACCTGGCAGTTGCTGAAACCGCACCTAGATTACTGCTCCGAAATGAGCTGCCGATATTATTCGACGAATGGCAGGATGCTCCCAAAGTATGGGGCGCAGTACGCAAGGCATGTGATGATTATCCGGAAACGACAGGAGCTTACTTCTTAACCGGATCCACCAGCAGAGATATCGATACGCCGCATACCGGAACCGGCAGAATTTCGACGATAACCATGTACCCAATGAGTTTATGGGAAACAGGGGAATCCAACGGGTCGGTTTCGTTATCGAAACTATTTGAGGACGAAGCATACGATATCGATGGCCGCATGAGTCAGATAAGTCTGGAAGAGCTGTTCTTTGCGGTTTGCCGAGGCGGGTGGCCGAGATGTCTCGCGCTCTCAGGCGACCGGGCAAAACTGGAGATCGCGAAGGATTATTACCGCCAAATATATACAAAAGATATCCGATCTCTCGATGGAATTCGGCGAAATACAGAATTGGCGAGAATGTTGCTCTGGTCATATGCAAGGAATATGGGGACATTAGCGAAAAGAAAGAATATTTATGCGGACGTGAATTCGGAGTACAACGCATCCAACGTCACATTAGCATCCTATATCGACGCATTGGAAAAGCTGTTTGTGATCAAAGACATTGATGCATGGACGCCGCAGATCAGATCCAAAACGGCAATAAGAGCGGCAAAGAAGCATATTTTTATCGATCCTTCCATTGGCCTGGCGGCTCTTGGAATTGCGCCAGACTATTTCAACAATGATCTGGATCTGTTTGGTCATGCCTTTGAGAACCTTGTCATTCGAGATCTTCTAGCTTATGCGGCGGCAGAGGATGCCAAGGTCATGCACTATAGCGACGATATGGGTCTGGAAGCGGATGCGGTGTATCAGCGGAATGACGGCAGATACGCGTTAATCGAAATAAAGACAGGAGCAAACGCAATTCCGGCGGCGGAGGAAGGACTTGTCAAATTTAAGAAGCTGATAAGGGAGCATAACGAGAAAGCCCTGGCGAATTCAAAGCATCCGGGAGTGGTATATCGGGAACCGGATCTTCTCATAATAATATGCGCAAATGCGCCCATGGCGTATACCACAAACAAGGGAGTCAAAGTCATACCGGCAGGCTGCCTGCGGAACTGAGCGCGCCGCTGTATTTTGCAGTTATGGGATTCTCTCCGATATTTAGGAATCTGAAAAACTGGATAATAAAAAATCCGAAACCGTTGTAATTTCAACGATTGCGGAGAGCAAATTTCTGGTGCCCCAGAGGCGATTTAGCGGCCTTCCGCAGGAAGTCCGCCATTCTGCGCCCGATTTTTCATCGGGCTTGGATCATGGCCTAAGCGAGCGTCCGTTGGACGTTCGCTCTATACGGCCATGCACTTTCGTGTTCGAATCGCTGAAGAATCATATAAATAAGAAAAGAGACGGAGCAATGTCCATCTCTTTTCTTTCTGGTGCCCCAGAGGCGATTCGAACACCCGACGCACGGTTTAGGAAACCGACGCTCTATCCCCTGAGCTACTGAGGCACATCAAATGAAATCATCAATTATTCTATCATCAGAAACGGGAGATTTCAAGGGGGATTTTGTGATATAATGGCGGGATAGAGAGGGAGGCATAATATAATGTACGAAAGTGAAGAAGTAAAGCAGATGAATGCGAATAATCAGGGGATAGAAGCGGCGATCCACGAGCTGGCGCTGGCGAGCCAAGCGGCAGAACCCAGGGATCAGGCGTTGGAATCGGGGAACCAGGCGGCGGAAGCATACCAGGATGGAGCAGACCGGCCGGATCCCCAGGCGCTGGCGTGGGAGAAGTGCATATCTATGATATGGGACCAGCTGATCAGCAACGGATTCTTCTATGCGCCAATCAATTACGAGCGGGACGGGAATGGGCAGATCGACCCGCAGCAGTTCCACTATCTCGGCGTTTCTGCCGGAGACCGGAACTATTTCTGCGTCTATACCAATATAGAGGAAGCGCGGAAGGATAAAGAAGGCAGTGAGGCGATCGTCATGGTCTCCATGCGGGATGTGATGCTGGACATCCAGGAGATGCAGGGGATCGACGGCCTGATCCTGAATATCCATTCCGAGAATCTCATGCTGCCCGGAGATCTGCTGGAGTATCTCCTGAAGACATCGGAAAGCTGGAGCATCAGCGATGTAAAGGCGCTGGAGACGGCGCAGGGCCGGGCATACGGCACGGTCGCGCCTTATGGGTTCCTCGTGTTTGAAGAGGGCGGCGAGGAGCCGGACCGGCATTATCTGTCGCCCGGGGATGCGGCATATGCGCTGGCGGGCGAGGCGGACGGAGATCTCTGGAAACCGGCGGTCCTCGATGACGAAGCATGGGCTGAGATCGGTCCCGGACGCTGGCGGGATGAAGAGGAACACCGGGCACTGTAAGCAGGGGGAACAAAGGCCGGTCAGGGCTTTGTTCGGAGAGAAAAAACAAGTTGACGAAGGCAGGAGGATGTGCTATAATCACTTCGCTGTGGCTGAAACGATTAGTCGCACGGTTCGGCGCAGTAATATTATGCAAGGGCATTGCCTGAGCAGGAAAGAGGTAAAAGCATGAAAAAAGGAATCCATCCTGATTATGTGGAATGTAAAGTAACTTGCGCATGCGGAAACACTTTTATGACGAGATCGACCAAGCCGGAGCTGCGGCTTGACGTTTGCTCAGCATGCCATCCGTTCTTCACAGGTCAGCAGAAGTTCATCAATCGCGGTGGACGTGTCGAGAAGTTCAAGAAGAAGTACAACCTCGACTAACGGGCTGGCGTCCGGAAGGGCGAACCATAATAATCAGAACAGAAACCAAAGGGACCGTCGCAAGCCGGTCCTTTTTCCTTGACTGGATCCGCCGGGGGCGAAAGGGCATGATTCTGCCGTGACAGAGGCGGGTATATATGATACAATACTTTGTTAGAAACAGATGAGGTTCCGGGCGGGATTCTGACTGCCGCCGGGGCCGCAGAGGAGTACGATCGATGTTTGAAAAATTAGATTCTGTTGTAGATAAATACAACGAGCTGACGCGGGTCGTGGCGGATCCGGAGGTCATCGCCAACCAGGCGGTCTGGCAGAAGCACATGAAGGAGATGGGCGAGATGGAGCCCATCGTGGAGAAGTACAAGGAGTACCGTTCTGCCAGAGAAGAGCTGGAGTTTGCCAAGGATATCCTGGAGAATGAGTCCGACGAGGAGATGCGGGACATGGCCAAGGCTGAGGTCTCGGAGCAGGAGGACAATATAGAGAAGATATCCGGCGAGCTGAAGGTTTTGCTGATCCCCAAGGATCCTAACGATGAGCGGAATGTTATTCTGGAGGTCCGGGCCGGGACCGGCGGCGATGAGGCGGCGCTGTTCGGCGGCGACCTTCTTCGCATGTACACACGCTATGCGGAGCGCCATCGCTGGAAGGTGGAGGTCATGGATATGAACGAGACCGGAATCGGCGGCGTGAAGGAAGCGGAAGTCTTGATCAAGGGCAAGGGAGCCTATTCCCGGCTGAAATACGAGAGCGGCGTTCACCGGGTGCAGCGCGTTCCGGAGACGGAGGCCAGCGGCCGGATCCATACGTCGGCGGCCACCATCGCGGTACTGCCGGAAGTGGACGATGTGGAAGTGCACATCGATCCGGGCGACGTCAAGGTGGATGTATACCGGGCGTCGGGCAATGGCGGTCAGTGCGTAAACACCACGGACTCTGCCGTACGTCTGACCCATCTGCCCACAGGACTTGTCGTTACATGTCAGGATGAGAAGTCCCAGATCAAGAATCGTGAAAAGGCGATGAAGGTTCTGAAATCAAGACTTTATGATAAAATGCAGCGGGAGCAGGCGGATAAGATCGCCGCGGAGCGGAAGGACCAGATCGGGTCCGGCGACCGGTCAGAGCGGATCCGGACATATAACTTTCCCCAGGGGAGAGTTTCTGACCACCGCATCGGACTGACGCTGTATAAACTGGAGGCCATCCTGGACGGAGACCTGGATGAGATCATCGATGCGCTCACCACGGATGATCAGGCAAAGAAGATGAATGATTTTTGATGAAGACGAGACTGCTGCACGATACAAGTGAAGATATAACAGAAGCGGCGCATATTATTAAGGAAGGCGGACTGGTAGCCTTTCCGACGGAGACGGTCTACGGACTGGGAGCCGACGCGCTGAACGCGGACGCAGTGGAGAAGATCTACGAGGCCAAGGGACGGCCTTCGGACAATCCGACCATCGTCCATATCTCGGCGGAGAGCGATATGCACCGGCTGACCACCAGTGTGACGGATGATATGAAGGTCCTGATGCGCAGGTTCTGGCCGGGCCCCATGACCATGATCTGTCCGCGGAAAGAGACGGTGCCGGATGTGACAACGGGCAACCTGGATACTGTAGGGATCCGCATGCCCAGCAATCCCATAGCCCGGGAGCTGATCTTCCGGTCGGGATGCCCCATCGCGGCGCCCAGCGCCAACCTGTCGGGCAGGCCCAGCCCCACCACGGCTCAGCACGTCATAGACGATCTGGACGGCAGGATCGACGCCATCATCCAGAGCGAGCCCTGCGAAGTGGGCATAGAATCTACGGTCATAGACATGACGGGGGAGATCCCCATGATCCTTCGGCCGGGCATCATTACGCAGGAACAGTTCGAGGAGGCTCTGGGCAGATCCATATTGCTGGATCCCACGCTGAACCGTCCGCCCCGGCCCGGGGACGACATCCATCCCAAAGCGCCGGGCATGAAGTATAAGCATTATGCGCCTAAAGCGGAGATGATCATATTCCAGGGCAGCCGTGAGAATGTGGCGGCGGCCATCGACGCGGAGCGGATGGAGCGGGAAGAGCTGGGTCAGCGGGTCTCGGTGATCGAGTTCAATGAGGAAGAAGAGAAGATCGCCGCTCATGAGATCTTCGCAAGGCTCAGGGAAGCGGATAAGGAAGACGCAGACGTCATACTGGCAGCGGCGCTGCCCCAGAAAGGCGTGGGATTTTCGGTGATGAACCGGATGCTCCGGTCTGCGGGATTTAACGTAAGGAATGTCTGATGCGCGGCATGCGCCGCAGCGTAAGACAGTATAGATGATGAAATGCTGAAGAAAGGCAGGACAGAGAAATGATTATAGCAGTGGCAAGTGATCACGGCGGGCTGGAGCTGAAGAAGGCAGTCAAGGCTCATCTGGCGGAGCGGGGATACAAGATTGTAGATCTCGGTACCGATACGCCGGATTCCGTGGATTATCCGGTTTATGGCAAAGCCTGCGCTGAGGCGGTTGCCGGAGGTAAGGCGGACCTGGGCATGGTATTCTGCGGTACAGGCATCGGCATATCCATTGCCGCGAATAAAGTCAAGGGTGTGCGGTGTGCTCTGTGCACCAGCGTGGAGATGGCCCGTCTGGCCAAACAGCACAACAATGCCAACGTGCTGGCTCTGGGAGGCAGAACGACGCCGGCGGATCTTGCCATTGAGATCACGGATACCTGGCTGGACAGCGAGTTTGAGGGCGGACGCCACCTGAGACGGACGAACATGCTGGACGAGATGTAGCGGCTTGCGGCCTGCCCGCGGACGGAGAACTGCTGCGGGGCAGTGCAGCTGTACGGAGAGGAGACGAGAATGGGTAAGGTATATGTATTCGATCATCCGCTGATTCAGCACAAGGTAGCGCTGATCCGGAGCAAGGATACGAGCGTGAAGGACTTCCGGGAACTGGTCCGGGAAGTGGCTATGCTCATGGGATACGAGGCGACGCGGGATCTTCCCCTGGAAGAGAAGGAAATCGAGACGCCTATCTGCAGTACGAAGGTGAAGATGCTGGCGGGCGAAGACATCGCCATCGTTCCGATCCTGCGGGCCGGTCTGGGCTTTGTTGACGGGATGCTCTCCCTGGTGCCCAACGCCAAAGTAGGACACGTAGGCATGTACCGGGATCCTGTGACCCATGAGCCGGTGGAATATTACTGCAAGCTTCCCAAGGATATCGAGAAGCGCCGGATCTTCGTGGTGGATCCCATGCTGGCGACCGGCGGGAGCGCTGTGGACGCCATAAACGCAATAAAGAAAAGAGACGGAAGCCACATTACATTTATGTGCCTCATTGCCGCGCCGGAGGGGATCGAGGCGCTGCAGAAGGCGCACCCGGATGTGGATATATACATTGCTGCCAAGGACGATCACCTGAACGAGGACGCGTATATCGTGCCCGGCCTGGGCGACGCCGGCGACAGACTGTACGGAACTAAATAAATTATAACAGGAGAAAGGAATCGATGAAAAATTTCATACCAGACAACATCAGCAATTACGATAATGTTTACGACGTGCTCAAGGAGAGAGGCTTTATTGAGCAGGTCACGGACGAGGACGCGGTGCGGAAACTGCTGTCTGAAGAGAAGATCAAGTTCTATATCGGATTTGACCCGACGGCGGACTGTCTCCATGTGGGTCACTTTATGCAGGTGATCATCATGATGTACATGCAGAAGTTCGGCCACACGCCGGTGGTAGTGCTGGGAGGCGGGACCGGCATGGTAGGCGATCCTTCCGGACGGACGGACATGCGCAAGCTCATGGATGTGGAAACCATCGATGAGAACTGCCGCCAGTTCAAGAAGCTGTTTGACCGGTTCCTGGACTTCGATGAAGAATGGAAATATGAAGGCAATAACGGCGTGTTTGAGCCGGGCCATGAGAATAAGGAGCCGGAGCCGGGCAAGGCGATCAGCGTCAATAACGGGGCATGGCTCCGTCCGCTGAACTACATTGAGTTCGTCCGCACGGTGGGAACGCACTTCAACGTAAACCAGATGCTCCGGGCGGAGGCGTTCAAACAGCGCATGGCAAGGGACAACGGCCTGTCCTTCTTCGAATTCAACTACATGCTGATGCAGTCCTATGACTTTATGGTCATGGCACGGGACTTCGGTGTCAAGATGGAGTTCGGCGGAAATGACCAGTGGTCCAACATCATCGGCGGCGTGGATCTGACCCGCAAGATGTGCAATAAGGACGTTTACGGCATGACATTCTCCCTGCTCACAAACAGCGAGGGCAAGAAGATGGGCAAGACGGCCAAGGGCGCGCTGTGGCTTTCCGCGGACCGCACGTCCCCCTATGATTTCTACCAGTACTGGCGGAATGTGGGCGACGCGGACGTGGAGAAATGCCTGCGCATGCTGACATTCCTGCCCATGGACGAGGTGAAGCGCCTGGCTGCCCTGGAAGGATCTGAGATCAACCACGCCAAGGAAGTGCTGGCTTACGAGGTAACGAAGCTTGTTCACGGCGAAGAGGAAGCGAAGAAGGCCCAGGAAGGCGCACGTTCCGCATTCGGCGGCGGCGCGGATTCCGCGAACATCCCGTCCCAGGCATTCGACGCGTCTGACTTTGGGGGCGAGGGCAAAGGCCTGGTCAGCCTGGTGAAGGAGCTGGGGCTGGCATCCAGCAACGGCGACGCCCGCAGGACTATAGAGCAGGGCGGTCTGTCCGTGAACGGCGCCAAGGTGACCGATCCCCGGACGAACATTACCATGGACGATTTCCGGGACGGCGAGATCCTGATCCAGAAGGGCAAGAAAAAGTTCGTCAAGGTAACGGTGAAATAAAGATTTTCTGAAACAACTGCAGCATCTTCCCTGATAACCAATTTCGGGGGAGATGTTCTTTTTTTGACTCGTTTGGCTTGATTTCATTAAATATTCTGATTTGACTGGCTAATTGTATTGCAATACAAATGAAAATGTGAGATAATTTATTTTAACGAATACGGGGGCGTTTCAGAAGGAGCAGCAGAGAATGGACGACAGAGAACGAATTGCGTCAGGACAGAACAGTCCGAAAGGTTATTATGTCCCGGATGCGCGGGAGACTAAGGTACAGATCGTAAAATTCTTTCTGTTCTCCGTTTCGGCAGGGATCATCGAGACGGCTTCTTTTGCGTTTTTGAAACTCATTACCCCATGGAGCTACTGGCCATGCTATCTGATCGCGCTGATCCTGTCTGTGCTGTGGAATTTTACACTGAACAGGGAGTTTACGTTTAAATCGGCCAATAATGTGCCGGTAGCCATGTTTAAAGTGTTTTTATTTTACTGTGTTTTCACACCGGCGTCGACCTGGTGGGGCAATGCTCTGACGGAGAGCGCCGGGTGGAATGATTATCTTGTCCTGTTTTTCACTATGGGCATCAATCTTACTTCAGAATTCATCTACGACCGTTTCTTCGTTTACGGCAAGAGTATGAATACGAACAAACGGGCGCAGAAGGATGCCAGGGAGCGGGAGCAGCGCAGCCGGGAGTGAAGAAACGCGCTGAATAAGACGCAGGGCCGGGGTCGTGCCGGGGACACGGACGGAGCGGGGTCTGCGGACCTGGAAACGCATCCCGGGGGGCGAGGCAGAGAGAGTGTTCGAAGGACAGGACAGAAAAAGTCGTGTGACACCGGTCCGGCGGCAGAACGGACCGGAGACAAGGAGGAAGCCATGCCGCAGGTCAAAACGAGAGGCAAAAGGGCACGCAGCAGAATGATCATCATGCATGCGGCGAAGGGTTTGTTTGAGGAAAAGGGGATCAATCACGTAACGTTTAATGACATCGCCCAGAGAGCGGACATGTGCCGGACGACGATCTTTAACCATTTTTCCACTATTAATGAGCTGATCCTGGCGCTCATGGAGCAGGAAGTGGATGAACTGCTGGATTACTGCAGCCGCTCTAAAGATACGGGGAGCGAGCTGATCATCCGGCTGATGGAGAAAGTGATCGATGATACGGTGAATTATCCGGTCCTGGCGGTTAAGCTGCTGACAGACAGCATTATCACAGCGGAGGAACGCCCGTCCATCCAGAAGGTGGAACAGCTGATCAGTGACAACCTGGGCGATATGGACGAGAAAGAAAAGGAAAAACGTGTTATAATGATTATTGGCATATACTGCGGGCTGGTCAATCACTGCTTTATCGCGGGCAAACCCTTTGACGGGCGGCGGATGAAGCGTCAGTTCCTGGAATATGCCAAACCATATCTCAGTTAACGCGGAGACCGGCGGACGAGGCAGACAATGCGGAAGCGGGCCGGTCATGACTTTGTAAGAAAAAGACACCGGGAGGCAGAATGGAAAATTGCGGAATCAGCAGATGGGATGATCCGAGGGAGATCAACCGGAAGCTCAGGCGGCTGACAGAGGAACCCATCTGGGAGGTCGACGACGATTATTATAATAATGAGATCCTGAAGTATTACGACGAGAAGTGCGAGGAATCACGGAAGGTCTACGAGGAAGCGAAGGAGTATATTCCGGGAGGGGTTCAGCACAACCTGGCCTTCAACAAGCCTTTCCCCGTATGTTTTACCCGGGCGGAGGGCGCGTATCTCTACGATAAGGATGGGAATCAGTATATTGATTTCCTGCAGGCGGGAGGTTCCACGATCCTGGGCAGCAATTACCCCGTGGTCCGGGACGCAGTCATAGAACTGCTCAAGACCTGCGGGCCGGTGACAGGGCTGCTCCACGAGGCGGAGCTCCTCATTGCCCGGCAGATCAACCACTGCATGCCCAATGTGGAGATGTTCCGCATGCTGGGCTCCGGCACGGAGTCTGTCATGGCGGCGCTGCGGATCTCCCGCATCGCTACGGGAAAGAAGCGGATCATCAAGATCGGCGGCGCCTATCACGGCTGGAGCGACCAGCTGGTGTACGGGCTGAAGATCCCGGGCAGCAGGAATCTGCTGGAGTCCTACGGCATTCCCTGGAAGATGTTTGCCTATATGGATGAAGTGCGGCCCAACGACCTGGACATGCTGGAGACCATGCTGAAGATCAACCGCCTGCGGGGCGGCACAGCGGCGGTCCTGGTGGAGCCGGTGGGTCCGGAGAGCGGCACCCGTCCTGTGGGAAGGAATTATAACAAAGGCGTTCGTGCCCTTTGTGACAGATATGGAGCGCTATTGGTGTTCGACGAGGTGGTTACCGGATTCCGCGTAGCCCTTGGAGGCGCCCAGGAGTACTTCGACGTGGTTCCGGATCTGACCTGCTTCGGAAAGATCGTAGCGGGCGGTTATCCGGCAGCCGGCGGCGTAGGCGGGAAGAAGGAATATGCCGGCCTCATGGCAGCGGGCGTGGCCAGCGGCAAGCACCGGGCTTATGTGGGCGGAACCCTGGCGGCCAATCCCATGTCGGCTCTTGCGGGATATACGGCGATTAAAGAGATCGAGCGCACCGGCGCCTGCACCATTGCGGGCAGGGCGGGAGACCGGCTGACCGACGGACTGAAAGAACTGATCGAGAAGTACAGGCTGCCCTTCGTCGCCTATAACCAGGGGAGCATCGTCCACCTGGAGTGCACCGGCGCCATGAGCTTTGATTATTCTTCCTTCTGCATGCTCCGGTCTGCGCTGGGACTGCTGAAGGACAAGGATATGATGTACGAGCGCAAGGATTCCATGGAGCGCATGGGCGCGGCGTACATGGCGAACGGTCTGGTGACGCTGGCGGGGAGCAGGCTCTATACGTCCATGGCAGACACGGACGAAGTGATCGACGAGGCGCTGAACCGCTTTGAGAATGTGTTTAAACATGTGGCGAAAACAGATAAGGGACTGCTGTAAGTATGGTGTGCAGCAGAGGAACAATGCTGAGTTTTGAATTATGAACAGAACAGAAACGATTGCAAAATACGCGGCAATGATGATGGAACTCCCCTATTCTGTTGGGGAAGCGCCGGATATATACCTGAAACATGACGGACGGATATACTGTACGGCGGACGGCGCGGATTTTCGGAATATCACCGAACGGGATGTACTGGACATTACCAGTGACTCCTCTCTGGAAAAGGATGTGCTGAAGGAGTCCAGAGACATCAATGCGCTGATTGTATGTGCCACGCCCTATCTTTCCATATGCATGGAATCGGGACGGGAGATCCCGGCGGTCCTCGACGACATGGCTCAGATCGTCGGACAGAAGGTGCGCATCGTGCCTTACCGCAAACGGCCGGTGGCTTCGGCTCTCGGCAGTGCGTCGGCGGTTATGGTGCAGGGGAAATACGCTCTGTGCGCCGGGCGCAACCTGTATGAGGCGTATACGGTCATGACCGTGCTGGAGAAGTCGGCGGAAGTGATACTGAAGGCAATGGTCATCGGAGGAGCGAGACCTCTGGGAGCGGCGGACTGCCGGATCCAGAGGATGTTTTACCGGCGGAAATATTCTAAGGCGGAGAAGGAGCATAAGGATGATACTGAGGGATGAGACGCAGGGCAGGGAACTGCTGGTGGAATACGGCCGCAGACTGCTGGCTGACGGTCTGGTCCAGGGGACATGGGGGAATATTTCCGTCCGCCTGGATGATCAGTACATGATCTGTACCCCTTCCGGCCTGGATTATGACCGGGTGGGACCGGAGGACATGGTCCTGGTGGATTTTCATACCCTCAAGTACGAAGGGAACCGCAAACCTACATCGGAGAAGGGGCTCCATGCGGGGATCTATGACATGCGCCCGGAGGTGGGCGCGGTGATCCATACCCATTCCAAGTACTGCTGCATCTTCGCGGCGGCGGAGATGCCGCTGGAAGTGGAGGATCCGGAGCTTGCTTCCGTTCTGGGAGCAGGACTTAAGATTGCCCGGTACGGCCTGGCAGGGACGAAGAAGCTGACAAGAAACACGATGGCTGCTCTCGGCAGTTCGGTGGGATGCATCATGGCTCATCACGGCATGATCTGCTGCGGCGACGATCTTCCGGACGCCTATAAAAAGTGCGGGATGATCGAGCAGGCAGCGCGGGAATATATCGACAGCAGAATATAACGCCGAAGAGAGATCCTGCGGCAGACAAAGACCCCGGTCACTTTCCAGAGCCGGGGTTTTGTGTTAGAATGGAACGTATTAACAGGAAGGAGGCCATTGGGATGCCGGGACTTTCGACGCAGGAAGTAATGGAGCGGGAAGCGCAGGGGCTTGTGAACGAGGAGGTGGATTCGTCCACCCAGAGCGTGAGCGAGATCATCCGTTCCAATGTGTTTACTTATTTTAATCTGATATTCACGGTGCTTGCCGTGCTGCTGATCGTCGTGGGTTCTTTTAAGGACCTGTCTTTTATGCTGATCATCTTCGCCAATACGGGCATCGGCATCTGGCAGGAGATCCGGTCCAAGAATACGCTGGACAATCTGAAATTCAGCAAGATGCCCCGGTGCAGGGTGTACCGCAACGGGGAGCAGACGGAGGTGGCAACGGAAGAACTGGTGCTGGACGACGTGGTTCTGCTGGGAGCGGGGAACCAGATTCCGGCGGACGCGGAGATCCTGGACGGATCAGTGAACGTCAATGAGTCCCTCCTTACCGGTGAGTCGGACGACATCGAGAAGGGCCCCGGGGGCACGCTCATGTCCGGCAGCTATATCGTGTCCGGCCAGTGCACGGCAGTTCTTACCGCTGTGGGGCGAGATTCCTATATCAACAAACTTACGGTAGACGCCACGCAGGCGAAGAAAAACGATAATCAGTCTCAGATGGTCAAGTCTCTGGACCGGCTGGTCATGTTTATCGGCATCGCCATCATTCCCATCGGCGCCATACTCATGTTTCAGCAGATATTTATCCAGGGACTGGGGTTCCGGGACAGCGTTATCGCCATGGTCGCCGCTGTGCTGGGCATGATTCCGGAGGGCCTTTACATGATGGCGAGCATCGCCATGGTGGTCAGCGCCATGCGTCTGGCCCAGACGGATGTGCTGGTCCAGAACATGCGGTGCATAGAGACACTCGCACGGGTGGATGTGCTCTGCGTGGACAAGACGGGAACCATCACGGAGAGCGCCATGAAGGTGGCGGGACTGGAATCGGCAACCCGCTATTATACGGAGGATGAACTGATCCCGCTGATCAGCGATCTGGCGGCCAGCCAGAGTCCGGACAATATCACCATGGAAGCCATGCAGGCTTGTTTTACGCAGCCTACGGGAGCCCAGGCATGGAGCGTCTGTCCTTTCTCGTCCAAATATAAATACTGCGGCGCCTGCTTCCCGGAGGGGAACTATGTGCTGGGCGCGCCGGAATACGTGCTGGGTTCCAGCTTCAGCAAATATGAATCCTATATCCAGTCGGTCAGCGAGCAGGGATACCGTGTGCTGGCTTTCGCAGCCTGCGAGGAGGAGCCGGACGGCTCACCGCTGCAGGGACCGGTGCGGCTGCTTGCTATCGTCATGCTGGCGAATCCGATCCGAAAAGGGGCGAAATCAACGTTCCAGTTCTTTGAGAAAAACGGCGTGGATATTAAAGTAATATCCGGCGATAATCCGGTGACGGTCTCCCATGTGGCGGAAGAGGCAGGCATCGCCCGGGCGGACCGGTATATAGACGCCCGGACGCTGGAGACCCAGGAGGATGTGGATAAAGCCGTGATGAAATACACGGTATTCGGACGGGTGACGCCGGACCAGAAGCGGATGTTCGTCAAGGGGCTGCGGAAGCAGGGCAAGACCGTGGGCATGACCGGCGACGGGGTCAACGACATACTTGCTCTGCGGGACGCGGATATTTCCATCGCCATGGCGTCAGGAAGCGAGGCGGCGTCCAACGCGTCTCAGCTCGTCCTGATGGATTCGGACTTCTCCAAAATGCCTCTGGTGGTCGCCGAGGGAAGACGGGTCGTAAACAATATCATCAAGACGGCTACCTTGTATCTGACCAAGAATATCTTCTCGTTCCTGCTGGCGATCTTCTCCATGGTCAGCGTGCTTCAGTATCCGCTCAAGCCGTCGCAGATCACGCTGATCAGCATGTTTACCATCGGCATGCCTTCCTTCGTGCTGTCTCTGGAGCCGAATAAGAACAAGATCAGGGGCGGGTTTCTGGGGAATGTGTTCAAGCTGGCGACGCCGGCGGGCATTACGCTGTTCCTCTCTGTCAGCGCCTTGCTGGTCTTCGGTCAGGTGCTGGAACTGGATTCCGACATGATCTCCACGGCGTCCTCCGCTCTGGTGGCGCTGGTGGAATTTCTGATCCTGGCCCGGGTGGCTCAGCCCATGAACAAGCTGCACACCGGCCTTCTGGTGGTCATGATCTCCGGTTTTTTCTATATGATCGTCTTCCACAGCTCCCTGTTCGGCATCAGTCCGCTGAACTGGCAGTGTGTGCTGCTCCTGGTGGTATTCCTCATCGCGACAGAAGCGCTGTTCCGGTACTTCTATAAGTTCACGACGTTTGTGGGGAATCTGATCGGCAGGGAAGCCCGGCAGGCCCGGAAGAAGGCGAAGAAGAAGGGAAAAACAAAGCACTGACTTTTTTGCTGAAATCAATAGGATTACAGTTGCAATCACCCGGCGGTCTGTGCTATACTTCTACATGTATGCGCACAGGAAGGTGCGCGGTAACTGCCGGGCAGGGCGGCGCAGCCCCCGGAACCTGGCAGGCTAATAGTTATTAGTTATGCCGACCAGGATCCGCAGCGGATCTCAGTAGGCAGGGCCGAAACAGATGCCGGTCAGGGCTTTGTGCCATGGAGCATCCCAGTAGGCAGAAAGGAACAGAGATGAAATCATACATCGCTAAGCCTGCAGAAGTACAGCGCAAGTGGTACGTTGTCGATGCAGAGGGCAAGACTCTCGGAAGAGTTGCTTCCCAGGTAGCATCCGTCCTGAGAGGAAAGAACAAGCCGACTTACACTCCTCACGTTGACTGCGGAGATAACGTTATTGTTATCAACGCTGCTAAGATCAGCGTTACCGGTAAGAAGCTGAAGGAGAAGACTTATGTAACTTACTCCGGTTTCCCAGGCGGAAAGAAGGAGGTTACTCTGGAGCAGATGCTGGCCAGGAAGCCGGAAGAAGTGATCCGTCACGCAGTGAAGGGCATGCTTCCCGAGGGCAAGCTGGGCAGACAGATGTTCAAGAAGTTACACGTTTATGCAGGCCCTGAGCACAAGCATGAGGCTCAGAAGCCGGAAGTACTGGAATTCTAGGAAAGGGGAGGAATAGAAAATGGCTACTACACAGTATCGTGGAACAGGCAGAAGAAAATCTTCCGTTGCCAGAGTCAGACTGCTCCCTGGAACTGGTAAGGTTGTGATCAACAAGAAGGATCTGAATGATTATTTCGCATCTGAGCTGCTGAGACAGGAGGTTATGCGCCCCTTCTCCGTAGCAGGAGCAGAAGGTAAGTATGACGTGATCGCGCTGGTTAACGGCGGCGGACTGACCGGACAGGCAGGCGCTCTGCGTCACGGCATTTCCAGAGCTCTGTGCGAGGCAGACACTGAGACTTACAGGGCGCCCCTGAAGGCTGCAGGATTCCTGACCAGAGATCCGAGAATGAAGGAACGTAAGAAGTACGGTCTCAAGGCTGCACGTCGTGCACCTCAGTTCAGCAAGAGATAATCAGCTGTTCAAACCGTATCAAAATGGTTCAAAAACCCCGGA
>OMXT01000099.1 GCA_900315125.1 uncultured Eubacteriales bacterium | reverse complement strand
TTAAATTGCGGATAGGGCTCGCATTGTTGAAAAACCGCCTTGATTAATTTGACTTATCCACAGGCATTTAATTTGCCGGACAACAGAGAGCGCCGATAATTTTAAAGAAATTGAAACTGCCTGCGATAAGACAGGGATTCCGTTTGAGGACACATATTTGAAGAACAGCGCATACTACAAGATAGATTATATTCGCGGCAGGTTATATGATAAACTGAAAGCGGATTACTTGGGCGGAAACGATAAAGTCAGCGAAAAGGAGAATAGCGCATGGGATGAAGAATGGAATCGCGTTGTAAAACGCGCAGTATCCAATTATAAAGATACGTCTGATTATGAACGAACTTCCCGCAAGATTGCGCACATTAAAGCCGCATATCTTGAAAATGGGAGGAATATTGATGCCGCCAGGGTCAGTGAGATCGATACGCAGATTGAGTTTGAATAGAGTGGAAACAGATTATTAGGAGCCTGCGTTCTTATCTGGAGGGGTTTAAGTGATGATAGCCTTTGTTTTTCTTGCCGCATGGATCGGCTATGCAGTTGTTGAAACGATAAGATATCATAAGGGCTACAGTGAAGGAGAAAAAATGCTCAGGCCACTTTCAACCATTCTGTGGCTGATTAGCGGCGTGATAATAATTTATATGCTGTTCATTCAGAAATAGTATTGTGGAGGTGCTGCCATGAACACAATGATGAAAGCAGGGATCGTGTGTCTTCTGATAATACCGGCAGAGGCATATGCATTTGATAAGGATCCCACAAACGATGAAATAGATTCTGGCACGAACAAACTAGTATCTGATGAGTATTGTGTTGCGTCGAAAACCGTTTCAGAATATGACATGATACAAGACATGAGATTACTGTCAAAGGAGGAACTCCGTCAGGCGGGTCTGACGGACAATGACATTATGAGGATCAACCAACCGCTAAAGGCGAGGGAAACGTATGGAAAAGTAACATATACTATTACTTTCACGGATATGTATCAAAAGAATGGGAACACATACTTAAAGACAAAGGCAACGTGGAGTTGGAGTAAGGCACCAACAGTGCTTCTTACAGATGTTATTGCCATGACTACGAGTGAATCTTTCACGAAAGATTCAGCAGCTTGTAAAATCAACTATTATCCGAATGGTGATAAAAACAGGGCTAAAACAACATATTCCGGCACGGTCAAAACGGAGGATGCGGGGAGAGGTGTATTTTCCAGGATTAGCATGGGGAAAGACTGGGATGTAGCAAATCATAGCTATAAACGTATAGCTATGTCGGGATATATGACCACCACATGGAGTATTGGAAAAAAGATAACACAAGCTGGGATCGCCTCTAATTATGGCCATTCAATAGTTGGCTGTACTCCATCCATTTCGATCGGGAAAAAGACGGCGTCAATATCGTTTACACCTGAGAAGAAATGTAAAAGTGGAGATGAGGCTTATACAAAGGCAACGTTGACGAAGTAAGAAAGGTGGGTTTCTGGCTATGAAGAATGGGTGGATTTTATTGACAGGTTCCATTGTCTGTTCCGTTATGTGCTTTCTTTTATGCACCGGTCTGGATTCCTGGAGCTCGGATCTTTTCTTCCCGGGGCTTGGAGCTATCGGTGGATTTTTGGCACCTCCTATCGTCTATTTTGGAAACAGGATCAAATGAGAAAGCAGATGTGACGACCTGAACGAATGCCGCGAGTGCCGGTGATAATGGGGCGTAGTAATCTTTCTCTAAGATACGGATGAGACGATGAGCTACATCGGGGGAGGTGATTGTTATGGTAATTTAATAAATCAGCATAACCGAAAGGTACAATAACTGAACTTCAAGATTGATTGGCAAATAGATATTAATTGAGAGGAAATGTTAAAGGATATATTAAAATATAGAAAAGACGAGTTCCTGAAAACAGTATCAGACAATATACCAGATACGCATAGGGAACTGAAAGAGGCGATGCGTATTTTGGAGGAATACATTAACTTTATTCCGGCTGAAAAAAATCAGGACATCTCTGGCTTGATTCGAGGAATAACGTTAAACTGCGGATATAAGGGCAATCATGATCCCCAAATCCAGATATATGTCGTCATAGGGAAAGATCAGGAAGGGACAGGACAGGAGCACGGAGAAGGTGACTGGCTCCTCGTAGAAGAAAAATCACAGGAAGTATCGACTTATGATAACGCTTTGATGGCAGCTATCCTGCTTTTAAAAGGATACGACCCGGCATTCGACCTGACAAAGAAACAGATCGATGAAGCAAACCAGATAAAGATGGAAACGTTAGTGGAAGAACTGGGGAACGTCAATCCCCTGTGAAGAAACGAAGACACCGGCAATCCTGCAAAAGACAGGGTTGGGAAAGGGTGTGAAACAGGCAGAAACGCTGGGCGGATTTCGGATCATCAAAGTTTTGTGGAGCCCTTCGCCGGGGTCTGGAAATAAGGGGTTGATCGATGGGGAAATGGGCCCCCTTAAATCAGCGTTTCCCTAACACGGATACAGAATAGGGAGCGTATTTTTTCGTTGATAAAGACAAAAAAGTCCCAGCTCAGATATTTGATTTGAACTGGGATTTCTTATGATGGATATAAGGTGCGTTTACCGTTCCGGGTTCCTGTACCTGTCCTTTTTCGGGGATTTACAGATCCTGCAGAGTTGGTGAAAACCATCATCGATCGCTGACTGCCGCTGGCTGGGGAGCATTCTCCACCAGCGCCGGAATACGGAGTGGAGAAGACGGGCGGCGCGTATTACGATATCACAGAAGGCACCTCTGTTGTTCGGGGAGTCTTTCAGGGATTCTCTGATCGGTTCTGTGAGTTCGCGTTTCTTTATTTCGTGGAGGGATTCGGCAGGCACCCCGTTGATATATGCGGTCATCGCTTCGGTGTTCCAGCGGTCACGGACTTCGTTTTCCTTTTGGATAAGGGCAGCCTGGGGGTTGTTCTTACCGATCTTCTTTGTTGGGAGAAGGAAACTGTTCTGCGGAAAGACGATCAGCTGCTCCCTTTCTGGATGATGCGGCATCCCGGACGGATACTGCCGTCCGGGCCGAGGATCTCTTTCTTTGTCCGTACATGTCTCCCTTCTTCGTTGTAGAACATGCTGCGCTTGGCGACTTTGACCTGTCCCTTTTCCAGAAGCCGCCGCTCTGCGTAGATCAGGTGGATATGATAGTTGGTCATGGCTTTGTTGTGATGGAGCGCTGCGCAGCATTCAACGCCATAGGTTTGATGGAACTGATCGGTAAATCGCTGCAGCAGATCTTCCGGCGGATATCCTGTCAGCTGCCGGGGAAGTGCGATGATGAGTTCTCTGGCCTCAATGCACTTGCCTTCGCTGCCGCTTCTTCGAAAGCTGTCCTGGTTTTCTCTGGCGAGCAGATTCCAGAAGGCAGGGGTCTGCGTGTCAGGAGATCCATGTACTATGATTCGGAAAACAAAGCCTGGGAATTAAAGGTTCCTAAGAGCGGGAAAGAGAGAATCGTTGATTTTGGAGCGACGCTGGCAGGAATTTTGGAGGAGGCCCGGCACACGCAGCGGAAAAACGAAGCGGAGTACGGTCCGATGTATCAGAAACATTATTACCAGATCAGGGAAATTGCCGGCCGCCAGCATTATATCGTCCTCAGTGATATCCCCACAGACAGCGGTATCATCAGCAGCCGGGATGAGATGACCATGGCGCTGAAAATATTAAGGGGTGATCTGAAGACAGCAGATAAAATCCGAGAGCGCACCAAGCACATCCGGGAAAACGCGGCGATAGAAGAAAGAATGCGGCAGAGGAATGGGAAGGTTATCAGTAAAGTTGAGCGATAGGTTAGGGCAGAGCGATTTTCGCTGTAATCATAAGCTGCATCGCAAGATTTGAATTTATCTTCATCAAAGTGCGGGTTTATTTCGTCATATTAGCAAAAATGACGAAATAAGCGTTTGACTTTGACAAAGCAAAAGCATATATTGTAAGTAAGACATATTTCAGAAAATAGAGAAATAAAAACCGGAGCCGAAGTATGAGGAATTACGATTACAGAGAAAAATGGAAGGCACTGCTGACGCCGGAAATCGTGGCATACCTTTCTAAGATCCATGAGTACAAGGGGGAGCAGAGGCTTATCGCAGACCGATATGCTGACGTGCTTAAGGATCTGGTGGAAATCGCTAAAATCCAAAGTACAGAAAGCTCAAATAAAATCGAAGGCATTTATACATCGGACGATCGCTTAAAAAAAATTGTTCTCGATAAGACAATGCCGAGGAGTCGGAACGAAAAGGAAATCGCAGGATATCGTGATGTACTGGCAACAATCCATGAGAGTTACGACTATATTCCGATCCGCACTTCCTTCCTGCTCCAGCTTCACAGAAACCTGTATAAATTCCAGGGTTCTGATGCAGGTGGTTCCTTTAAGAACGTGGATAATGTGATTGAGGAAACCGATGACAGCGGCGAGTCCCGTGTCAGATTTCAGCCGGTGCAGGCCTGGGAAACACCAGAATCAGTAGACAGACTCTGCGCAGCTTACAATCAGGCACTGAAGGAAGAGAATGCAGAACCTCTGCTGATCATGCCGATGTTCATCCTTGATTTTCTTTGTATCCATCCTTTTCGGGACGGCAACGGCAGAATGAGCCGGCTTCTCACGCTGCTGCTTCTGTATCAGCAGGGCTATTACGTCGGAAAATACATCAGTCTGGAGAAGCTGATAGAGAGAACAAAGGACAGTTATTACGCGGAACTGCAGGCGAGTTCCGCAGGATGGCATCAGGAAGCAAACGATTACGCCCCGTTCGTGAAATATATGCTGGGAGTGGTCATTGCGGCATACCGTGAATTTTTTGATCGGACGAAGCTCATCACATCGAGAAAGATGTCCAAGCCGCAGCGCATTGCGGAGGAAATAAAGAACCATATCGGAACAATTACCAAGGCGGAGCTGGTTGCAAATATCCCGGACGTCAGCCAGACCACGGTGCAGAGAACGCTGACGGAACTTACAAGGCAGGGCAAGATAATCAAGATCGGCGCCGGTCGTTATGTCAAATACAGCTGGAACTGGGATCAGGAGGATGAACAGAAATGATTACAGGCGAACTGAAGAATAAAATAGACAGCATATGGGAGATTTTCTGGACCGGCGGTCTGACGAACCCGCTGGATGTGATCGAGCAGATGACCTACCTGATGTTCATCCATGATCTGGATGACGCGGATAACCTTCGGGCGAAAGAGGCTGCCATGCTCGGCCTGCCCCACCAGAGTATGTTCGCGGATGAGGTGAAGATCGGAGAACGGACCATTGCCGGCAGCCAGCTTAAGTGGAGCGTCTTTCATGATTTTCCCGCTCAGAGGATGTACAGCGTCATGCAGGAGTGGGTGTTCCCTTTTATCAAAGACCTGCATGGCAATAAGGACAGCGCATATGCCAAATATATGGGCGACGCAATATTCAAGATCCCGACGCCCCTCATGCTGGACAAGATCGTTACCTCGATGGATGCTTTGTATGAGCAGATGGCGCAGGTAAAGTCCTCGGACATCCGAGGCGACGTTTACGAATATCTTCTTTCCAAACTGGCTACAGCAGGCGTGAACGGACAGTTCCGGACGCCGCGCCACATCATTCGGATGATGGTCGACATGATGGAGCCGGCGGCAGACGAGGTCATCTGTGATCCGGCCTGCGGCACATCGGGTTTCCTCGTCGCTGCCAGTGAGTTTCTGAAAGAAAACCGCAAGGACGAGGTATTCTTCGACCGCCAGAAGAAGGATCATTATATGAACCACATGTTCCATGGCTTTGACATGGATCGTACCATGCTCCGCATCGGCGCCATGAACATGATGACCCACGGCGTCGAAAATCCCTTTATCGAGTACAGGGACAGCCTGTCCGATCAGAATCCTGACCGGGAACGATACAGCCTGATCCTGGCCAATCCACCCTTCAAGGGGTCTCTGGACTATGACACGGTATCGGCGGATCTGCTGAAAGTCTGTAAGACGAAGAAAACGGAACTGCTCTTCCTGGCGCTCTTTGTGAAGATGCTCCGGGTAGGCGGCCGCTGCGCCTGCATCGTTCCCGACGGCGTTCTCTTTGGTTCTTCTAAAGCACATAAAGACATCCGTAAGGAAATCGTGGAGAATCAGCGTCTGCAAGCTGTCATTTCCATGCCTTCGGGGGTTTTCAAGCCTTATGCCGGCGTCTCGACGGCGATTTTGATCTTTACCAAGACCGGGCACGGCGGAACGGAGGACGTCTGGTTCTACGACATGAAGTCAGACGGTTTCAGCCTGGACGATAAGCGGTCCCCGGTAAATGACAATGACATACCTGATATTGTATCACGGTTCCATAATCTGGACGGTGAGAAGGACCGGGAGAGGACAGAGCAAAGCTTCCTCGTTCCCAAACAGGAGATCGCGGACAATGACTACGATCTTTCCATCAACAAGTATAAGAAAATTGAGTATGTCCCGGTAGAATATCCTCCGACAGAGGAGATCATGGCAGACCTGCACGAGCTGGAGATGGAAGTGTCAAAGAGCCTCGCGGAGCTCGATGAGCTGCTGGGACTGTAGGAAGGTAGAACAAAGGCTTGTTTGCAGGGGAAAAGTGATAAAGAAGGTGATGGTATGACGGATGATACGATCAGAGAAGTATTGAATAAGTTTACCAATGGCATCAGAGATCTTTTTGGAGAACGGATGAGATCAGTAATCCTGTACGGTTCCTGTGCCCGCGGGGATTACGCGGAAGACAGCGACATCGATGTGATGGTGCTTTTGGATTATCCGCAGAACAGAATGAGTGAGGCACGCAGGCAGGTACTGGATCTCAGTGATGAGCTTGACCTGGAGTATGACGTTGTCCTGGCTCCGGTGTTTCAGAATTATGATGTCTTCCAGCGATTCATGCCGGTATCAGCTTACTATCAGAATGTAAAGCGGGAAGGAGTCATATATGCCTGAGATCAACGTCCGGAAGGAATACGGAAAATACAGAATTCAGAGAGCCAGAGAGGACCTGGATGCCGCTCATTTGTTATTTGATAATGGAGATTACTGTATCGCGAATAATCGTGCATATTATGCGATGTTCCATTGTATGCGGGCGGTACTTGCGTTCGACGGCTTTGATTCAAGTAAGCACAGCGGGATTATTGCGGAGTTTCGCAGACGATATATTAAAGAAAGAGTGTTTCCGGTTGAAATCTCCAAGATGATCGGATCAGCGTTTTTAATAAGAAATGCCTCTGATTATGATGACATGTTCATTGCTGATAGAGAAGAAACGAGAACGCAGATAGAGAATGCGGAGTTTGTGTATCGGGAACTCAGCGAATATGTGAATCATATGACTGAAAATATGGAAGAATAGAAATAGATTCGGGCAAGAGGATACCCGCTGACAAGGTAGAACACGGTGAGTCTGTAAAGACCGGAGAAGAACGTGCAAGGGGGTATCGCAAACTTGAGGTGCTGATGGGGGTTGTAGGAAGCAGAGCATAAACTAATTAACGGGTGATAACGGAATGGCAAAATTGATATCGATAACAGGCAAAGCCCTCTCTGGAGAATGGGGGACTGATGACGAAACAGGAAAAGGTATTCCTGTACTTAGAACAACTAATTTCACTAATTATGGAGTCATTGACTATAGAAACGTTGTTACAAGAAGCATTGCGAAAAAAAACTTGAAGAGAAGTATCTTCGCCCAGGAGATATTATTATCGAAAAATCAAGGGGCAGTGACAAGCAGCCTGTTGGTCGTGTTGTGTATTTTGAAGGCCCTGCGAATACTTATCTCTTTAATAACTTCACGGGATTATTAAGAGTTAAGAATGCCGATATCTGGATCCCTAAATATGTCTTCTACTCGCTTTACGCCAATTATAGGCAGGGAGGAACTATACGTTACGAGCGTAGAACGACAGGACTTCATAACCTTCAAACTGATAATTATGTTAGCAGCTTTGATGTAAGAGAGGCAAGCGCACAAAAACAAGCAGAGATTTGTAAACAACTGGATGAAATCTGTCAAATAATAACGCTTCGTCAGCGGGAAGTGCGGATACTTGATAAGCTCATTAAAGCCCGATTTGTCGAGATGTTTGGGACCATAAAAAACCATCCCGATGATTGCAAAATCGTATCTATTGAAAATGTGTGTTCGTTA
>OMXT01000100.1 GCA_900315125.1 uncultured Eubacteriales bacterium | reverse complement strand
TTAAATTGCGGATAGGGCTCGCATTGTTGAAAAACCGCCTTGATTAATTTGACTTATCCACAGGCATTTAATTTGCCGGACAACACCGTCTGCAGTGAGGCGGCCGGATCGCATGTCCAAATCCCATGGTTCAATTAATTATCTGACTATTGCATTCGGCGGCTGCCGGGCACAGTGAACGCAGCTGCGTTTTCTTTACCCCGCCAGTTCCTGTGCATCGTCTATGATGCCTGTGCGCAGCAGCACATCGGAAACATCGGATACTGGGATAATGTTCAGCTTCTCGCGGACTTCCTCGGCCACATCCTTCAGGTCGTCTTCATTATCCTTTGGAATAAAGACTGTTGAAATTCCAGCGCGCTGGGCTGCCATAAGCTTCTCCGGCAGGCCGCCGATGGCCGTAACGACGCCCCGGAGGGAAACTTCGCCCGTCATGGCGAACTCCGGACTGACTGCCCGGCCCGTTACCAGTGACGCGATCGCCGTGGTCAGGGTGATGCCTGCAGACGGCCCGTCCTTCGGAACAGCGCCTTCCGGTACGTGCAGATGCAGGTCGTTCTTTTCGAACAGCTCCGCCTTGTCCGGGAACATGGATTTTACAAGGCTTACGGCGATCTGCGCTGACTCCTTCATCACATCGCCGAGCTGTCCGGTGATGATGAGCTTCCCCGTGCCCTTCGTGAACAAAGTCTCAATAAACAGGATCTCGCCCCCTGCTCTTGTCCATGCCAGACCTGTGACGATACCCGGCTTCTTCTCTGCCAGGATATGGTCGTGGGTAATAGGCCGGATGTCAAGCATCTCCCGCAGCCGGTCCGGCGTAACAGTAACTTTCTTGTGATCTCCACGGACCAGTTCCACTGCTGCCGCGCGGCAGAGAGTGTCCAGCCGCTTCTTCAGTCCCCGGACGCCCGCTTCCGCTGTATAATCAGAAATGATCGTGCGCAGGGCGTCATCCGTGATCTCCAGTTTGCATTCCGCCGCCGCTTCTGCTGCGGGCGTAGCAACCGTAACAGCCTCTGGAGCTTCTGTTACAAAGTCAGAACTGTCTGTACTTTGCACAGCGGACTGCACAGGCGATTCGGTCGTCCCGGGCGCCGCGGGCTGCGCGGTCTGTGCGGGCGCCTCGGAAGCCGCGGGCTGTTCGGGCTGTCCGGTTTGTTCTGCTGCAGCAGTTTGCACGGGCTGTGCGGGCGCTTCGGCCGGCGCCGCAATCCCCATCTGCTCCATAGCCCTGGGCAGCAGGTGACGGCGGGCGATCTGGAACTTCTCTGTCGCCGTGTAGCCCGGGAACTCGATGACTTCCATACGGTTCAGCAGGGGCTCCGGGATCGTGTCCACCGTGTTCGCCGTGCAGATGAACAGCACGTCGGACAGGTCGTAGGGCACGTTCATATAGTGATCGGTAAACGTATCGTTCTGCTCCGGATCCAGCACCTCCAGCAGCGCGCTGGACGGATCGCCATTATACGATACACCAAGCTTGTCCACCTCGTCGAGAACCATGACCGGGTTGGAAACACCGGCTTTCTGGATGCCGTCCATGATGCGGCCGGGCATGGCTCCGATGTATGTTCTGCGGTGACCGCGGATATCCGCCTCGTCTCGGACGCCGCCCAGGCTGACCCGGACATACTTCCGCTGGAGCGCGTCAGCTATGCTGCGGCCGATGCTTGTCTTGCCGGTACCCGGCGCGCCGACGAACAGCAGGATGGAACCGGACTGCTTGTGCTGCAGATCCATGACAGCGATCTGCTGCAGAATCCGGTTCTTTATCTTCTTCAGGCCGTAGTGATCCTGATCCAGGACCTTCTCCGCGTCGGTCAGGTCGATGTTATGGGGCTGCTCCTTCTTCCAGGACAGGCTGGTGACGAAATCCAGGTAATCGTAGAGCATGCCCGATTCCGGACTGTTCTTTCCCTCCTGCTTCAGGCGGTTCAGAACCTTCCGGGCCTCCTTTTCCGCATCCGGGTTCATGCCGGCGCTGTCGATAGCCAGCTCAAACTTGCGGACGTCGGAAACACTCTCCGGATCCATCTCATCCAGTTCCTTCTGCAGGTATTCCATCTGCTTCTGGATGGCCTGCTTGCGGTAGACCTTCTCATTTTCTTCTTTCTGGGCGCTCGTCGCCTCGTTGTTCAGTTTGGCAATCTCAAGATACTCGTAGACCATATCTTCCATTATATCCGCCCGCTTCGCCGTGCTGTCCTCTGCCAGAACGGCATACTTCTCATCTGCGGTATTCGGAATCCAGATAGACATGGCTGTCGCTACCTCGCCCAGGCTGTTCAGCTGGCCCAGATAGTTCTTCGCGAACGCGCCCCATGCGAACTGTCCGACGAACTCATCCAGGGCCACCTTCAGCTTCTCCAGGCGGCGAAGCTCATCGCTGCGGTCCAGATCATCCACATCCGGCACCTTGCTGATCTTCAGTTCCAGCTTATAAGGTCCCTTCACGTTGATATCGCTGATGCGCACCCGGTCCTCCGTCTTAATGACGAGATAACCGCTGTCTGAAATATCCGTAATCGATCCAGTCACGCCCAGCTCATAAAAGTCGGCAGCCCTCAGATCCTCCCAGTTTGTTTCTTCCTTTAACAAAATCAAAACCGCCCGTTCTCCCGCCTCGGGTGTAACGCCCGTAAGACGTTTGAACTGCTCGGTCTGAAAATATACGCGTGAATGCGGTACGATGACCCTGTTATATATCGGCGCAATGATCATGGTGTTTCCCCCTTTGAGTGGTTTATGTCGCTTCTTAATTGTTAGCACTTTCTCTAATCGAGTGCTAATTTATTATTATTCTACCACTCCTAAACAAGGTTAAACAGGAGAGAAAATATTCTTTTGCCAGATTTGCAGCAAATAGAAAACCCGGGCGCCAAACCCGGGTCTGGGAATCGATGGAATCGATGCCGTAATATTATATCGATTTATATCGACGGATCTGCCGACGCCTCCGGCCCGTTTCCATAGGTGTCAGACGCCAGCGCCCGCTCGTGGAGGGTGTAGGCGATGTTTACCGCGTGGTCGCCGCAGCGCTCCAGATCTGTGACCATGTCGCAGAATACGACGCCCGCCATGGGGTCGCACTTATCCACCATCAGACGGCGGACATGGCTCTGGACGAGAGAGCCTTCCTGTTCGTCCACCCGCGCTTCCAGCGCTTCCAGTTCGGTCAGCCTGCCGAAATCCCCTGTTTCAAATATATCCAGGGAAACATTGACCTCATCCATAGAGTCCTTCGCCATGCGACGGAGCTCGGATACTGCTTCGTCAGACATGACCGCATGACCTTCCCTGAGAGCCTCCGCATATTCTACAATGTTCTCCGCATGGTCAGAAAGCCGCTCGATATCGGTAACGGTGATCGTCATCATGGAAACCCGGCGCAGGTTCTGCCGGCTGAGATCCATCCGGCTCAGCCCTGCCATGGCGTCGGCGATGACCTGGTTCAGTATGTTGACCGTCTCCTCCCTGCTCCGCACAGACTCCGCCTTCTCAGGCGTATAGTTGAAGAAGCAGTCCAGAGAATTGTGCAGGTTCTTGGCTGCGATCCGTCCCATGCGGGTGATCTCCTTCTGGGCCTGGTTCATGGCAACCTGAGGGGCAAGAGATGAAGTATTGCCCGTCATATACACGAGCTTCCGTTCCTCTGCCTGCGCGCTCTCTTCCGGCAGGACCGGAATGATCCTCTGGACGAGACGGATGATCTGGTTCGTAAAGGGCAGCTCTACGCAGACCGCGATGATCGCGAAGATCGTATGGGTGTTAGCGATCTGCCGGCCCACGTCTCCCGGCGACAGTCCCTGGATCAGATCCAGCATCCTCGGGAATATGCCGATCAGCGTGCAGAGGAGGATCGCCCGGATAATATTGAATGTCAGATTCAGCAGCGCCGTGCGCTTGCCGTTTCGGTTCGTCGTCAGGGACGCCAGGATATTCGGCGTTACCGATCCAATGGCAGCCCCGATGACCAGATAGACCGCCGTATGGTAGTCCAGCAGTCCCTGGACAGCGAATGTCTGGAAAATTACCGTGGAAGAAGACGAACTCTGGAGAAGCGCAGTAAACGCCACGCCGAAGAGAACGGCGATGAAGGGGTTGCTCAGGTTGCTGATGAACTGAACAAAGCCCTGGCTGTGCTGCAGGGGCGCAATGGCGGCCTTCATGATCGTGATGCCCTGAAACAGCATGCCGAAGCCCATGACGATCTCACCGATGTGCTTGACGATGCTTTTCTTGATGAAAAGATACATGACCGCGCCGCCGAACAGCAGCAGGGGGGTATAGGCGGACAGGTTGAACGCGGTGATCTGCGCCGTTACCGTTGTACCGATGTTGGCGCCCATGATGACGCCGATGGCCTGGGCCAGGCTCATCATCTCCGCATTGACGAATCCGATGACCATAACGTCGGTAGCCGACGAACTCTGGATCAGGACCGTCATGGCCATACCCATCAAAACGGCAATATATTTATTCGCCGTTGCCCTCTCAAGTATAACCTGCAGATTATTGCCGCAGGCGTTCCTCAGTCCCGAGGACATGACCGTCATTCCAAGAAGGAACAGGCCTACGCCTCCAAGGAGTGAGAAAATTTCCAGCAGTGACATTAAAACTTTTCCTCCATAGCCATAGCAAAACCGCAGGGCTGCGCCCTGCGGTACTCATCTACCTCAAGTACCTTGCATTACTATGATAATGTAAAGTATCTTAAAAGTCTATGTAAATTTGAAGAAAAATTAATGTAAAGTCAGGCCTTTGTTTACGCCTCAGAGAGCGTCTTGTCCGGAACGCCGTTTTCGCAGCGATTCCCCCAGTAGTCTATGAGCTGGCCGTCCCGGTACACGCAGATGATCTCGCAGTTATTGGGGCAGCGGCCGCAGTTCATATCTCTGGTAACGAATGTCATGTCCTTGACAGAGAAATCAAATTCCTGCCGCTTGCTGTTCCTCGCCGCAAGGATGGCGATGCCGAAGGCTCCCATGAGGGGTCCCTCTTCATCCACGTAAATATCTGTATGCAGCGCTTCCTTAAATGCCTGGACAACACCCACGTTCTTGCTGACGCCGCCCTGGAAAACAATGGGCGGAACGATCTTCTTGCCCTTGCCCACGTTGTTCAGATAGTTGTTTGCCACCGCATGGCAGAGCCCCGCGATGATATCCTCTTTGGTATGGCCCATCTGGATCTTATGGACCAGATCGGATTCCGCGAATACGGTGCACCGGGCGGCGATCTGAGTCGGATGCTGGGACTTAAGAGCGATCTGGCCGAATTCCTCTACTTCTACACCCAGCCGCTTGGACTGGCTGGACAGGAAGGACCCCGTCCCTGCCGCGCAGAGGGTGTTCATGGCATAGTCCACGGCGATGCCGTTCTCTATGAGGATGATCTTGGAGTCCTGGCCGCCGATCTCGAATATGGTGCGCACATCGGGATGGATCGTCGTGGTCCCGATGGCATGGGCGGTGATCTCGTTCTTGACGACGGTGGCATTGATCATGTCACCCACCAGTTTCCGGGCGCTGCCTGTGGTGCCGGACGCCACGATCCGGTAATTTTCCTTATCGAACTGTTCCTCCAGCATCTGCAGCAGACGCTTGGACGCGCCGATGGGGTCGCCCTCCGTCCATATGTATTTACTGCTTATAATATGATGATCATCGTCGATGATCACGCCCTTAGTGGAAATCGAACCGATGTCGATCCCCAGATAAGCGTCTTTCATCAGCTTGCCTCCTTCCTGAGATAGAGCATATCGTAAAATGCCTCAAGTCTCGTATCCAGTCCGGTGTCGCTGTTCTGCGTATCGTAGGACAGGTACAGGATCGGGATCTTATAATCTTTACTGATATTCTGCAGCACCGGCATGATGTCGATCTCCGGCGTGCAGCCCGCGGATTTAATATGGATGATGCCGTCATAGCCGTGGGTAGCATAGTACTTGGCGCACCAGATGTTTGCCGTAGAAGTGGGGCCCATCTCATACTTGCAGTAATCGTAGATCTCCTTCTCGAACTTCTTTCCCTTGTATTTCAGATTCCGGTTCGTGACGTTCATCCAGCGGTTAACCTCCACGCCCATGTCTGCCAGCTTCTGCTCCAGGAACAGGTTGGAAAAGCCGTCCACCGCAGTGAAGTACTCGCCCACAACGCCGATGCGGATGGGATGCTCCGGCTTGTCGATCTCTATTTCCATAAACCGGCGGCGGGATTCCCTGGCCACCTGGTTGATCTCATGGAGACTGTTGACCCGGCTCATGCTCACCAGCAGGTCGTCCCAGGCCTTCTTCATGCTGCCCTTCTCTACCTCAAATCCGCAGTTTTCATAGTAATACTCTTCCGCCGTATCCAGGACGGTCATCATGCGCAGCGCCTCGCCCGCCACTTTCAGGATGCGGGGCAGCTTGACCTTCGGATTGATCCGGCGCAGGGCGATGAGGAAGTCCTTCATGTTGCCTGTGGAATATTCCGCCAGGTTGATGAAGTCAAAATCATAGCCCAGGTCCCGCAGGATCTGCTCCTGCAGCTCTCCGTAATATCCCAGGCGGCAGATGCCGAATGTCATGATAATCGTATTGGCGCCCGCGTCCAGGGCGTCGATCATGCTCCCCAGTCCCAGCTTGAAGGGGGAGCACACCTGGTCCGGGCTGTACTTGGCTCCCGCGTCCAATGTCCTTCTGGTCATCTCCGGCTGCTTGACATACTCTGCATCCAGAGCATTTTCCACGAAATACCGGACCACCAGGTTATAGTGGCTGAATATCTGGAAGGCGACTCTTTTCTTTTCACCTTTCTTCTTTCCCGTGTTACTCACCGGCCTCTGCCTCCTTCTTCAGTTTCAGGATATCGATGAAACTCTCAAGGCGGGTCTCCAGTCCTGCCGTACCGGTCTGGGCGTCCAGGACGAGATTCAGAATGGGCGTATCCTTCACACGCCGCGTGATCATCTCGTTTACCATGGAGTCCGGGCCGCAGGGGTAGACGCTGGTCAGGATGATCCCGTCCACCTTGCTTCGGTTCATCTCTATGCTGCCGACGATCTCCCGGCTCATTTCCCATTTCAGGGTAGGCGACAGTTTGCCGGACCGATTGATCGCCTTATGCCGGTCTGTCACATCCGCGCGGATCGCCGTCACGCCCATGCTCTCCAGGTAATCGAAGATCGGCTCGCCGAAATACTTGTCCTGGCTGACATAGGAATGGGCAGCTACGAGGATCTTGATCCCTTCCTCCTGATACTGGCCCTTCGCGTAGCGCAGCTCGTCGCTCCATGCGGCGGCATCTGCCTTCCGCGCCCTCCTGTACGCCCTGGTCGCTTCCTTCTTACTGAAGCCCAGTTCCTGGCCAAGGCCGATGTAGGCGTCGTCTTCCTTCTTCTTATTCAGGATATCGATATCTATTCCCAGAAACTCCTGACCGCTGTCTCTGAATACGTTGCAGACCAGGTCATATTCCGCCTCGAACCGGGTGCAGAAATTCCGTCTTCTCCCGTAATTGCTGATTCTGGGCACGAAGATATAGTCGCATCTTCCGATAAGCCAGTTTACGTGGCCGAGGAAGATCTTCGCGGAAAGGCACGCCTCATCTATGGCAAGATCCGCCCCCTGGTCCAGGATCTTCTTATTGGTTGCGGGGCTTACCACAACGCTGTATCCGAGTTCATCGAAGAATGTCTCCCAGAGAACGCCGTATCTGTGATACAGAAGCGCCCTGGGCAGCCCGATGCGGACCGGCCGTCCGTCTGCCCCGCGGGCAGAGGTGTTCTCCCTGTCGCTCATTGGATCATCTCCTTCTGTTACAAAGCTCTGACCGGTGAATTTCCGGAGCGTCTGGCTCCTCTGAGGAATTCACATGTATTAAAACTCTACTAAAAAAACAGCAGACTGTCAACTCTGCTGTTCTTTTATATATACATTATTCCTGCCGCGTAAACATGCAGTTTTCCTCTTTATCCCTCTTCTACGATCATTTTCTGCGCATCCTTCAGCATACGGTAGTAAGCGCGGACCGCCTTGCGGGGCGCCCGGATCCGTATCCTGCCGCCGAACAGGAACACCCACGCGTAAAACGCGCTGCTCAATTCTACTGCTGCCCGCGCGATAAACGTGGAATCATCTTCCTTCCTCGTTTCTATATCTTCTCCAAACCGGTCGATCACAGCGCTCATCAGGTCATTATCGCACTGCAGCTCAACGGTTTCTGTCTTTTTCTCCGGGCAGTAGCCGGGTGCGCAGAAGCCCTCAGGGATCTCCAGCGCCCGGATATCCCTCCTGCGGGCAATGCCTACGCTCCGGTCTATCCTGTATGTATTGATTTCCTCCGCATCCTGGGATATGCCGATCATATGGTAAAAGTCATTCTCCCAGTACATGACGCAGGGTGTGACGATGCATGTCTCTCCATCCCCCGCCAGGATCCGCTTCTTGTTCTCATCGTAGTCCAGATACCGAAACTCCACCGGACAGGGGTCGCTGATCGCCCGGTGCAGAACATCGATCGTATAATAAATGTTCTGGTTCTCTTTGGGCTTGCTTCTGCGATCGATATGAACGTGATCCATCAGATCCTCGGACCAGTGCCGCCCGCCCATGGCAGCCAGCTTGCCGATCAGTTCCTTACTCTTCTTTTCTGTGATAGACCGGGAGGACGCAACTGCGTCGATCAGCAGCTTCAGCTCCGGGATCTGAAGTTCCCGTTCTCCCCAGAAATAGCGGTTTGGAGAGCTTCTGACCACAAACAACATCAAGTCCCTGATTCTGCATGACCCGAATGTCGTTATTCACTGTCTTGCGGTCTACAGGCACTCCTTCCTCTGCCAGATAGTCCATGATCTGCGTTGTCGTCAGCTGATGTTCATCATCTGTCTCTGCCATTAACAGTCTCAGCGTCAGTAAAAAACGTTTCTTTCCCTTATTCTCTCCCATAATATCTGCTGCTGCCAGTCTGCCCCGCTTCCTGCGCCGCGCTCTGATGCCGTTATTCTTTCTGAAGCAGGCCGGCAGAAATATCTCTGTGGACAGCAAAATGCATCCAACCGTCTAATAACTAACCCAAAAAATAACTCGTACCAATTATTATACACTTTACTGTGATAAATAGCATCGCGCACATTATTAAATCGCCTGATTAAAATATAAGAGCGGAAAATATTTACCCGACTCATCCCTGATTTTCGCACGTTCGCACCGCACCAGCCTGCCGGAAGAAAGGCCGGTCAGGACTTTGTACGGATTGAAAAACAGATATTTCCGGTGTAGAATAGTATACAGACACAGGAGGTACAGTAAATGAGAGAACAGCTGACAGAATTAAGAGACATTATGAGAAGGGAAGGCATAGACTGGTACATCGTCCCTTCTTCTGATTTCCATAATTCCGAATATGTTCACGACTATTTTAAATGCCGTAAATATATCACCGGATTCACCGGATCCGCGGGGACCGCAGTGATCGGCGGAAAGGAAGCCTGGCTCTGGACGGACGGCAGGTATTTTCTGCAGGCAGCGGAGGAGCTGAAGGACAGCGGTTTCGGCCTGATGAAGCAGGGCCAGCCCGGCGTTCCTTCCATCGTGGAATATCTTAAGCAGCAGATCCAGGAAGCAGACATCGCAGAGGGCGGACGGCCGCTGCGCATCGGTTTTGACGGACGGGTGTTTACCGCCGCTCAGGCAGAGGAGCTGATGAAACTGGCAGATACATCAGAGAAAAAGGTGGAGATCGTCTGGGATCAGGACCTGGTGGACGAGATATGGTATAACCGCCCGGTGATCCTGCCCACCGCGCCCAAGGAACTCCCTATCCAGGTCACGGGACGCAGCACGGAGCAGAAGCTGAAGGACATCCGCCGGGCTATGTCATCGAAAGAGGCGGACTGGCTGGTTCTCACCGATCTCAGCGAGATCGCCTGGACGTGGAACAGCCGGGGACGGGATATCGAATGCACACCGGTTTTCTACGGATACGGGCTGATCTCACAGAAGGACGCCAGACGCTTCATCATGTCTGACAGCAGCTATGAGAAATTCTTCGACGCCCTGAGGGGCATCCCTGCCGGGAGCAGCGTCTGGATCGACCGCAGCTCCGCCAGTCTTGCCGTATTTGAGACGCTGGGCAAGGACGTCAAGGTCATAGATGAACCTACGCCGGTGGGCCTGCTGAAGGCGGTCAAGAACCGGACGGAACTGCAGAACTTCCGCTATGCCCACATCAAGGACGGCATCGCCATGGTGAACTTCATCTACTGGCTCAAATCCCGCATCGGAAGCGAACATATCACAGAGATGTCCGCCGCGGAATACCTGGACAACCAGCGCCGCAATCAGGAAGGATGCTTCGATCTAAGTTTCCCGACCATCGCCGGATATGGGCCCCACGGCGCCATCGTTCACTATGAGGCGTCCATGGATACCAATGCCGTCCTGAAGCCGGAGGGATTCCTGCTGGTAGACAGCGGCGGCCAGTACCGGGACGGAACGACAGATATCACCCGGACCATAGCCCTTGGTCCCCTGACCGATAAGATGAAGGAATATTACACCCTGGTGCTGAAGGCCCATATCGCACTGTCCTCCTGCCGTTTCCAGCCGGGAACAACAGGAAGTGATCTGGACGCCGTCACACGCAAGCCGCTGAAGGACCGCGGTCTGGATTACAACCACGGCACCGGCCACGGCATAGGATACATCCTCAGCGTTCACGAGGGACCAAACATCATCAATCCCAGAAACGAACTGGCCTATGAGCCTGGGATGGTCACATCCGACGAGCCGGGCGTCTATATAGAAAACGAGTTCGGCATCCGTCTGGAAAATGTCCTCGTCTGCGAGGTGCAAGGCGACCAGTACGGATTCCGTCCCCTGACCTACTGCCCCTTTGACCGGGACGCCATCATAAAGGACATGCTCACAGAGAGCGAGCTGGCATGGCTGAACGACTACCACAAGACCGTATTTTCCGAGCTCCGCAGCCATCTGGCGCCTGAAGTCCGCCGCTGGCTGGAGGAAGCGACGGCAGAGCTGTAAATCCATATACTATAAAAAGGACGCCTGTGCTGCACCGCGTCCTTTTTCTTATTACTTTTTCTCTGTCACCAGGCGGACCGCCCCCCAGATCCCAGCGTCATTTCCCAGCTGCGCCAGGCGGAACCGGGTTCTGCGGGATGCATGGAATGCCCTGGGCACAAAGCCCTGTTCCACGCTCTCAAGGAGGATCGGGCCTGCCTGAGAGACGCCGCCTCCTATAATAAATATTTCCGGGTCGAAGACGCAGGACACATAGGACAGCGCCCTGCCGAGGATATCGCCGGTCTCCCGGACGATCCGGCAGGCCAGCGGATCCTCTTCCTTCGCGGCATCGAAAATATCCTTTACCGTAAGCTCTGCGGACGGGATGGCGGAAAGGGACGTGGGCAGGCAGTCTGTGTAACCTTCTGCCGCAGTTCCTGACTCCAGGATGCCCTGGACTTTTGCAAGAATCGCCGGCGCAGCAGCCATCTTCTCCAGCTCGTCACTGACATCGGCGCCGCGGTTCATCTTCATGTGGCCGATCTCTCCCGCGGCGCTGTGGCTGCCGGCAATGATCCGATCGTTCCAGATAATGCCGCTGCCGATCCCCGTGCCTATGGTCACCATGACCGCACTGCGAAAGCCGGCTCCGGCGCCCCGCCACATCTCTCCGTAGGCTGCCGCGTTGGCGTCATTTTCCGCCAGCACTCGCTGCACACCGGTCAGCCTCTTCATGATCTCCGCCGCCGGGACAACGCCCCAGCCCAGGTTCAGACACCGGTTTACCGTATGCTGATCGATCACAGCGCCCGGAATGCCCATGCCGATGCCCAGGACATCAGAAAAGTCCAGAGACCTTTCTGCCAGCATCTCTCCCATGGCTGCTGCAGCGTCTCCGAGGATCGGCATGCCGGGATCGTCATTCCTTTCGCTCGTCCTGGTTCGAATCGCCCGATGCTCCGCCAGCTCCCACGCCGCCGGCGAAGCGCTGCCCTGCCCGCCTTCCGCAGGCAGAAAGAAGAGGCCGATCTTGACCGTCGTACCGCCGATATCGAGGCCGAAAGCCCAGCGCTTCCCCGCGCTGCCCACCCCGGCGCTTTCCTTCTTCGCAGCAGTATTTCCTTCCGCCATGGTTATTTCTCCAGTTCCCCGTTATACAGGGCAATGCCGCCGATATTCACCGCATTGCTGTAGCCCATTTTTTTCATGGCGGATACAGCGCCTCTCGCCCGGGCGCCGCTGAGGCAGTAGACATAAACGGGGGTATCCTTATCGGGGATCTTTTCTTCCACTTTCTGTATCCTGTCTGAGGAAACATTGACACTGCCGGGGATATGTCCTTCCTTATACTCCATAGCTGTGCGCACATCCAGGAGAACAGCCCCCGGCGTGTCTTTCCATTCTTCTATGCCTTCTTCAAAATTCATCTTCCTGGGGAACAGTCCCATATGATCTCCTCCTGTCCATTTCTGTTGTATATGTACGCATATTACTACAGCAGCCCCGGGGAATCAACCGCATCCCGGCAACTTACCGAAATATGATCCCGTTATTTTCCAAATACCGCCTTTACCGAGGCGCTGCCTGTCACGTTCTTCAGCGTGACCGTCCTGGAACCGGAAGCCGGACGATACGTCCTGCGTACCTTCTTTCCACTGCCATTGACATAGCTGATACGGACAGATTTTATCTTCCTGCCCTTCTTCGCTTTCAGGCGGATCTTTACTGTCGATCCGGGCAGATAGGAGCCTGCGCCCTTCACCGTTCCGCCGCCCTTGACGGAAGCGGTGACCCTGACAAGCCCGCTGCTTATCTTAAGAGAGTACAAAGCCTCGTCGTCCCAGGCGTACAGCCGGCTGCCCGCTGCGGCGCCGGTGCACTCCGACTCAGATATTTTCTGGATAAAGTTATACCCCGTATCCTTATAGCTGTCGGAGTTTACTTTGTACAGGAAGGTGTCCCCGTAGTCCTCTGCCGGAAGACCGCAGTACACAAGACCGCCGGAAGCAAGGCCAACGGAAGCCTTTGTATTCAGATACGCCGTGCCGCCCCGGGTCACTTCCGTACCGTCTGATGCGTCGGAGATGACGACCAGCGGCGTAACGCTGCTGCGGGACTTGGTCCATTTGCTTCCATTGTAAACCATATTCGCCGGCGCGGTGATATCCGTATTTTCCACTTTGGAATCTTTTCCGTAGCCCAGGGTATAGACCAGTTTGTTCCCGGTCTGGATAGCCTGACCTCCGGCTCTTCCTTCAGGCAGCGACTTGCCCGTTGACCACTTCTGCGAAGCCGGGTCGTAAATATTCACCTTGCTGCTGAATCCTTTTCTGTCCTTGCCGAAATCATACCCGCCTAGGAAATAGAGTTTGCCGTTATAGGCTCCCATGGCTGTATCCGCTCTGGAACGGAGATTCTGGGGCAGTTTTCCGAGGTTCTGCACCTTTCCGCTCTTCGCATTGATGCGGACCAGTCGGAAATCACCGGAATAAACGATGCCCTCCGCTTCTTCTTCGTCTGTCCCGTCATCGGCGCTGAGGATCTTTTTCCCTGCCGCCTTCTGCTGGGCAGCGGTCTTCTCCGCCTTCTGGTCTGAGAAGAAGAACCCGAAATCATCTTCCTCCTCTTTCGGCCACGCCATGCCGTATTCCACGATGCTGTAGATCCAGCCGTCCGCAGCCGTCATGGAATCAAACTGCATGGCATACTGGGCACCGTCCGCTTTCTTTCCGCCGAAAATTGCTTTCGCGTTGACCGTCCCCAGGCTCTCCACATTGTCCGGCTTGCCGGCACGGTATTTCATGACGTCGCCGGTGCTGTTATCGCCCCAGTAGAAATATTTCCCGTCACTGATCACCGTACCGTCGGCGGTAACGTCGCTTTTCTTACTGTATTCGTTTTTCCCGTTGACCATATAGACATTGCTCTTGGATGCCGCGGTCTTACCGCCCAGACGAAGCTGGATGTCCTGAATATTATTGATCCAGTCCTGATCTTTTATAACGATCTTCCGGTCAGAGGCGCTGATGATCTCAGCCTGTTTCATCGTTTCATCTGACGCGTTATTATCTGACCCATTATCATCTGATGTGCCGATCCAGACTTCAAGACCCTTTGCGCCCAGTCCGGTGCCAGAGATGACGATCTGCTTTTTCGCAGGCGCCACCGTCACCTGACCGATCCTTGGTTTGGATACTGCCGGTTTACATCCGAAATCCAGGGCGCCGCCGGATATAGTCTTCAGTTCGGGGCTTGATTTAGCCATGTCCACCGTATCCGCGATCACCTGCTCTGCGTCCGGCGCCTTGCCGGACTCCTGAGAAATCTGATTTTCCTTCAGGGCGATGGCGCCGCTGACGAAGGGCGCCGCCATGGATGTGCCGCTCATAAAGTCATATTTACCGAACGCGTCGCTGTTTACGCCCACCCGGGACATCCCGATATCGTCAATGTAGAATGAACATTTCGCGTCGGTCTCGTCCAGGCCGAGAACGATCTGGCGGTCTGCCGTTGTTTTCCCGTCTTTCTGGCTGTCTTTCAGATCCTCCGGCGTGATATCTGTGAAGCAGGAAATCAGCCCGTGGGACCAGAAATCTCCTTCCTCTTTCGCCGCACTGTCGAGCAGACTGCTATCCGACAGGAACGAAGCTACATCCCCATCGGAAGGCATATCCGCGCCCTCCAGCAGAGCGCTCTCCGACTGCCCGCCTGCTGCCCGTACCATCAGGCTGCACTGGGGATAATCCGCATCCTCCGTAAGGCCGGACAGATCTGCTTTATATGGAATCGTTACGTAGGGCTGCTGTCCGTCACTTCCGCCGCTGAATGTCACTTTCAGCGCAGAACCGCCCCGGAATCCCTTGCCGGAGACGACCTCACAGGTCGCCCCATTATGCCCTTCCGGCATCATGGATGAACCGTTGTCAGAAAACGCGCCGCTGTCGAATCCGTTATAATAGGCGCTGAGTTTCTTTAGCTCCAAATTGCTGTAAATCGAAGGATTGTAGCAGTCGTAGCATACCGTGGACAGGATGTCCGCTCCCGGCGCCGCCGTGTCTACACTCTCTTTTCCATAATTGCTGAAAGACACCAGCTTATTTTCCGCTGTCGTCGCAGCAACACTGATCAAGTAAGGGCTGTCGATGCCCGCAGGACAATCCGCGCCCTCATCGTTGTCCAGTCCGTCATTGCCCGCTGCGCAGACAGTGACCGCGCCCTTCTCGCCGACGATATCCACGAGCTTTTCGAAGATCTTGCTCTGCTCGCCGCCGCCCCAGGAATTATTGATGGCAACGATCGGTTCTCCAAGATCAATGGCCTTGTTTATGTACTCATAAGCCGCGATCTCGTTGGACGCGCTGGCGGATCCGGAAGAATTCAGGATCTTCAGAGCCATGAGGCGTACGTTCTGGTTCACGCCGCTGACGCCCTTCCCGTTATTGCCCTCCGCGCCGATAATGCCCGCGCAGTGGGTCCCGTGGCCGTTATCATCCATGGGATCCTCATCGCCGTTTATAAAGTCATAGCCGTGTTCGCCCTTCAGCGTGGGATAATGGTCATTTTCCCACATCTGGTCCTTCAGATCCTCGTGATTGTAGTCTATGCCTGTATCCACCACGGCAACGATCTTCTCCGTCCCGGTGGTCGCCTTTCCGCTGCCCGAACCGTTCCATACGGCATCGATGTCGGAATTTTTCAGGTTCCACTGGAAATCCTTATAGGTATCGTTCAGTCCCTCCCGGGTGGGCGACGCCGCAAGGGCATGGATCCGGTAGTTCGGCTCCGCGTATTTTACCTTGCTGTTGCTTTTCAGTTTGCGGATCAGTTCTTTGGTGGACATGTCCTTCGGATCCACCTTCACCAGCGCGATATTCGCATAGGCCTTACCGCCGTCTTTTGTTACAAAGTGCTTTCGCCCGGTCTTCGAATCTATCTTATATGTCCCCTCTTTCTCATACTTCATGGCCCAGAGGTTCCTGACAGATACCGCAGTCCCGGTGTTCTTCTTAAGCGCCGAAGCAGCGCTGCTCTTCGTCATCTTCTTATCCGTCTTAAACAGGACGATGGCCTGTCCCTCTGCATATTCTTCTGATGCAGACTTCTCCGCCGCCTTCACATTCTGCCCGCTCTTCTGGGGCGCAGAGGATGCGAAAACGGTTCCTGCGCTCATACTGACGGTGACCATGGCCGTCAGCAGCAGCACTGCTAGTTTCTTCATAACTCCTCCTTGGTTCTTTCTCTCCGAACAAAGTCCCGACCGGCTCTTCCGGCTGGCGCCGGCGGCAGGGCCGGTTAAATACAGTTTACCATATTTCAATAACATTTCAATAACATTTCAACAATTCCGCTTCCTAAAAACGGTTATCTTTCAATTATGCATACAATGTGTCATAATTTTCCGAATGCTGTTCCAGTAAGTCACTGTGCATTCGTGTTTGCCTTTGGTATACTGATTAATTAATTTAATGGGGAGAAGGGCCGGTCAGGGCTTTGTTCCCGAAGATGAAGGGGGAATTACTTATGGACAGAGAAAAAGACAGAATAGGCATTATCTTCGGGGGAATTTCCTCTGAGTACGGCGTATCCCTGCTTTCGGCGGAAACGCTGCTGAAGGCCATCGACCGCAGCCGGCACGAGATCCGCTGCATCGGCATAACGAAGAACGGGATATGGAACATCACGACGGCTTCGCCGGAGGACATCGCGGCAGATAAATGGCTGGGCGCGTCCCGGCAGGTGACGCCGGTGGAAGCGCTGGCGGACCTGGACTTCGCGTTCCCTGTGATGCACGGGCGGTACGGCGAGGACGGAGAGATCCAGGGACTCTTTGAGCTCCTGCAGATCCCCTACGCCGGCAGCGGCGTCCACGGCTCTTCTCTCGCCATGGACAAATGCAGCGCCAAGCGGGTGTTCCGGGCCTGCGGGATCCCCACAAGCAACTTCGTATATATCGACGGAGACCGGCTGGCCCAGTATATGAACCGGTACTGCGAGGAGTGCGAGGCGGAACTGGGATACCCCATGTTCGTCAAGCCGGCTAACTCCGGGTCCAGCATCGGCATCTCCCGGATCACGAACCGTATGGAACTGGAAGAGGCGATCCTGACAGCCCAGAAATATGACCACCGCATCATCGTCGAGGAAAGCATCAACGGGCGGGAACTGGAAGTGGGCGTCATCGGCAATTCCTTCGCGGAATGCTCCTGCGTCGGGGAGATCACCCATACCGGCGGATTCTACGACTATGAATCCAAATACACCTCAGAATCTCCCATAGAGATCGTCATTCCCGCACCCATCGATGACGAGCTGTCCCTTACGATCCAGAAGACTGCGGTCCGCGCCTATCACGCTCTGGACTGCGCCGGCTTCGCCCGGGTGGACTTCCTTGTAGACATGGAAGCAGGCGTCGCCTATGTCAACGAGATCAACACGATCCCGGGCATGACCCAGTACAGCATGTTCCCCATGCTCTGGCAGCACCAGAACGTCAGCTTTACGGACATGATCGAGACGCTGATCCACTTCGGCTACCAGGCTCACCAGCGGTTCCAGGAAGTCAGGTAGGGAGGAAAAATAATAAGAAGGACCGTCTCCAATTGGTATGCTACCAAATCATCAAGGAGGCGGTCCTTTTTGTTGATTCTTACTTGGTTAACAGGAGTTTTTTCATCACACACAGGATGCTCTTTCTCATTCCCTTCGACAGATATACCGGATTCAGGGAAGACTTTAGGTATTGGAGATACGTACCCTCCGTTTGGCTGATCAACAGGTCCGTAAAGAATCGCTCCCAGCTGAAATATTCCGCGCTTTCAATATAATTTTCCGGCTGTTCTAATGCCATTTTCACTTCATTTCCATCAATCCTCCCAGACTTCAATATCAGCCATTCGAAAGATTGGTCAAGTCCTTTTTTGTGTGTAAATTAGAATTCAAGCAATTCTGATAATTTGGTTCTTCTGAGTGATTCCGTTGTCTACGATGA
>OMXT01000101.1 GCA_900315125.1 uncultured Eubacteriales bacterium | reverse complement strand
TCTATGGAAAAACCCAAAAGCCCCTGCAAATACAAGCTAAGAAAAGATCTTTCAAGATAAATCAAGGTAGTTTATTTGACACTACCAAAATTCCGTGTGGGGTGACCATATGAAAGAATGTCTGCGACATTTTTGCGTTCGATATGGGGGAGCGGCGGTACTGCTGATGGTGTGCCTGGTTTTGGCGGTCGGTATGGCTGTCGGCCTTTCCGGGTGCGGCAGCAATGACAGTGATCAGGCGAAGAATAAAAAATCGGATTATGATACAGAAGCCTATAGCAGGGACATGTATCACTGCGAGGAAGTTAAGATTCCGGAAGAACTCAACAGAATAGAAGATATGCAGTTTCGTGAGGGAGACATCTGTCTGGGAGGTCAGGCGATTGATGCTGAGGGAAACCATATCGTAAGCATTTATCGAAGAACTGGATCTCAGGAGGAGTGGATAAAACTATTCGAAAAAAAATATACATATTCAAAGAAAGAGAATCAGATAGAGTTTACAGTGAATATCGATCTGAGTCCGGAGACGGTAACTCTCATCTCCAGTGAAACTGTCGGGGACTCCGCGGCAGACTCAGAGGTAATGATCGACAGGGCAGAGCTTTTTGATTATCAGGGAAGGAAGATCATGGATCTGAAGCTCCCGGATCATTGTGATCTCACAAATATTGAATTGGATAAGAACGGACGGGGGTATGCGGCGATCGACCTGACAGGTTCTGGTCAATCGGAGGATGCTGCCGGCACAGATGATCTCAGCAAGATCGTATCTATAGATGCTGCATCTGGAAATACAGAGGATCTGGTTACTAATTCAGATGAGTATAAATTCTGCATCATTGGGAATACGATCTACTCTGAGAATCTAAGCTACGATATGAGCGCGGCGAAGAAAGTCGAAGTTCCCGGCTCTGTAGAATCGCTGAGGGAGGATGTTCTGAAGTGGAGTTCCATTGACAATAATCTTTCCGATGACCATAGTTATAAATGGGATATCATCGGTGGAGACGACGGGGAAATCGTATGCTTCGGCGTCAATAAGTATGGCGTTTACAGATTCCAGAACGGAAAGAAAACGAAGATTGGAAAAGCTCCATCAGAGACACTGAAAAGAAAGACCAATTATGCTTACGATGCGATATTTGCCGGAGCTGCAGGTAAGGTCTTTGTTCCTTATTATGACGACAGCTACGAGAACCGGCTCCAGTTGTTCTGCTATGAAGAGAAATAAGGAGACAGAGAATGAGATGTGATCCGGAACGATCCAATCTGAAGGGTATGCTGGCTGCGCTCACACTCACGCTCATGTTCCTGTCAGTTCTGATGTTTTTTGCCTTCGCGGGAGAACGCCCCTATGGGGATGGATTAACGGTCTATATGCTCGGCCAAAGTGAAGAGGTCGACACGTTTCTTCGCAATGTGTCCTATGAGGCAGGAATTGATATCGATGTGACCCATGGGTATCAGGGAGAAGAGCTGACGGATGCGGATGCCCGGAAAAAGCTGAATATGGAACTGGTTGGCGGAAGCGGACCGGACATCCTCATTATGGATGATGTCGATATTACACCATATATTCATTCCGGTGAACTTCTTGATGTCAGTGATATCAGTGATAGCATGGACTTGTCGGACGCAATGAGCGATGCCATGAGGGCATCGTCAGGCGGCGGCAAGTCCTATTGCGTTCCCATAGCCCAGACGATATTTACCTTTTCTTGGAAGAGGAGAGACACACCGCCAGTGGATGGACTGGGCAGAGTCCTTACGGCAGCGGAAAGAAAGAAAATGGGCTTTGGACGTACGTTTGATAATGCGGCATCGATTGCGTACCGGCTCTATCTGGAGCCATCCCTTTCAGGTAAAAGAACTGAAGATGAGAGATTATGTAAGGCTTTTTTCAGAGAACTGAAGGAATTGTACCGTATGAGCGAGACTCCGGCAGGTTTCGCATCGCTCTATCAGGGCAATCTTGAAATCACCGGAATGGAATCATTCACCAATGTGGCTTCGGGCACATCAGAAGCTGCTTTTGATTATATTACTGGAATCGATTCTCTTCAGACTTTGTTTTTCTTCGCTGGAGAGGGGAAGCTGAGATATGAGGTGATATCAGGCCGGGGAGGAAAGACGGCGCCGCGCTGCATCATGGCGGTGAACCGGCATTCTGCGGAAAAGGAGAAGGCTCTGAAGTTCCTGCGATATGCGTCATCAGAAAGAGGACAGAGGCTTGCGGCAGACAGTCTGCTGCTTCCATCGGATCTTGGCATTCTGCAGAAAGTAATTGCGGATGAGGACGAGCAGATCGTGATGACACCAGAATATACTTTGCGCATTCCAAGGGTAAAAGATCAGGACGCGCAGAAGTTCATAAATGTTCTCCGTGATTCAGGGCAGGTACGTGTCTGCAATGGCGCTCTGATGCAGGGGATAATGAGAGAAGCAGAGGCTTACCTCAACGGAACAAAGACATTGGAAGAGGCTTCCCGGCAGGCTTCGGAAAAGGTCTGGCTGAGGATGAATGAGTGAGGAATGGGTATGAAAGCAAAACACGCATATATCTACTTTATACTTCCCTCCCTTGCCGGACTCCTTATGTTTCTGTGCATCCCTTATCTTGACGCATGCCGCCGGGCGTTCGTTGAATCATCAAGCGGTGGATGGGCTGGATTGCGTAATTTTCGCGAAGTTATTGCCAATCCGGCATTTCGTCTGGCGATGGAGAATACGATTCGCTTTGACCTCATCTGCATTCCCCTGCTGCTCGTTCTGACACTGATGATCGCATGGTTCATCTTTGAACAGCCGGGCGGGGCAGGGTTTCTGAAGACCGGTTTTCTTCTGCCGATGGCTGTGCCCACAGCATCTGTTGTTCTCATGTGGCGCCTCTTGTTCGACCAGCACGGGATATTGAATGGTTTCAGGGAATCGAACGGACTGGATGCGATACCCTGGATGGAGAGCAATGCAGCTTTTTGGATCCTGATCGGCTGCTATATGTGGAAGAATTTAGGGTATAACATCATTCTGTGGCTGGCGGCGTTTTCAACGGTTCCCCAAAATACGCTGAATGCAGCCAGACTCGATGGCGCAGGAGCATTAGCAAGGTTTCGTTATGTGATCTTTCCGCGGCTCACAGGCGCGATTTTCGTTATCCTGGTTCTTGCGGTACTAAATTCCTTTAAAGTATTCAGGGAAGCCTACCTGGTCGCCGGCGATTATCCGCACAGAAGTATCTACATGATACAGAACCTTTTTAATAACTGGTTCCTGACTATGGAGATGGATAAACTGGCTGCCGGATCAATGATCGATTCTCTTGTTTTGATTATAATGATCTTGATTCTGCAGAAATCATGGGAAGTGAGGGGGTGACTGTATGGCAAGGATCCTGATCCGTGTGGTTCTGGCAGTGATGGTATTCATCATCTGCTTCCCGGTGCTTTTTATTCTTATGGGCTCACTTCTCGGTCCGGACGATCTTTCGAATTATTTCTCCGGGATACTGGAGGGTTCAGGAACAGGATATATCAGATGGCAGCTGGTTCCATCGGAGCTTTCGATAGAATCGTTTCGACAGTTACTGTTCTTTCAGCCTGGGTTTTTCAGACTTTTTTGGAACACTGTTTTCATCGTCGTCTGCGTTCTGACAGGACAGCTGCTGGTAGGAGCGCCGGCAGCATGGGGTCTGGCGCAATATGAATTCCCGGGAAGAAAGGCTTTGTTCACTCTCTATATCATCTTTATGATGTTTCCCTTCCAGGTATTGATGCTGCCGGAATATATCCATCTTGCAAAACTCGGATTGATGGACACGCTGGGAGCGGTGATTCTGCCAGGGATATTTTCTTCATTTCCGGTTTTCATCGAGTATAATTTCTTCCGCGGTATCAGTTCTTCTGTACTGGACGCGGCGCGTCTGGATGGAGCCGGGGAATGGCAGATCTTCTGGGAGATCGGTCTTCCTGCCGGGATGCCCGGAGTAGCGGCATCCATGATGCTCCAGTTTCTGGAATACTGGAGCACGATTGAGCAGCCGCTGGCTTTTCTGGACACGAAGAGCAAATGGCCCCTTTCTTTGTATCTGCCGCAGATTTCCATGGATAATGTGGGGATATCATTTGCTGCATCATTGATTTCCATGATCCCTGCGATCCTGATCTTCCGTATAGGGCAGCCCTGCCTGGAAGGAGGAATCGCAGCAATGGGTGTAAAGAGGTAATAACATGGAACGGAAAATACTGATAGTATCGGTGATAGTCCTTTTCGGGTTCATGGCGGTCTTTACCTTGATATCACCCTATACCGCAAAAACGCAGCTCCCATTGGTCGTAACGACACAGGCGACAGGGGATGGCTGGGTGCAGGAGGAGGCGGTCCATTATGACGAGAATGGGAAAGCGTTCGTTTACTGGGTCGTTCCATGCGAGACGATACTTGGGGAAGGGCATAAGCTGCAGAAATTCCCTGTTGATTTTCAGGAGGAAGAAGAGAAAAACGGGATGGTTCGTATCCCTAAAGCTTCCTGGCTTGGCAGTATCGCTCTATCCTGCAGTGAACCGATGAGAGATGGTCTGGATGTTCGAACAGAGTGAGAGAAAGCGAGAAAGAAAATGGCGTCGTTAGAACTGAGGGGAATCTGTAAATCCTATAACAAAGGCAAGGCTGCCGTAAATGAGATCGGCCTGGATCTGACGGACGGGGAGTTCCTTGTGATCATCGGTCCGTCGGGATGCGGAAAATCAACATTACTCCGGCTTATCGCAGGACTGGAAAAGCCGGATCGCGGCAGGATCCTGCTGGATGGAGAAGATATTACCGACACCGATCCCGGCAGGAGGGATATGGCAATGGTTTTTCAGGACTACGCATTGTATGAAAATATGACGGTCTTCCAGAATATTATGTTTCCGCTGAAAATGAGAAGGATGGAGAAGGGAAAGGCGGAAGTGAAAGTGAGGGAGGCGGCGGAACTTCTGGCGCTGACTCCGCTTCTTAATAAGAATGTTCGGAGACTGTCCGGCGGGGAACGGCAGCGGGTTGCCATGGGAAGGGCCATGGTGCGGGATCCCCGGCTCTTATTGATGGACGAGCCGCTGTCAAATTTGGATGCGAGACTGCGGAGCCAGATAAGAAAAGAGATCCAGGCTCTTCATGAACGGCTGAGAACCACGACGGTCTATGTGACTCATGATCAGCTGGAAGCAGTCTCCCTGGCAGACCGGATCGTGGTCATGAGAGAGGGCGCAGTCATGCAGGAAGGAACGCCGCAGGAGATACTCCGTGAACCGGCATGCAGTTTCGTCCAGGAGTTCTTCTGTGACCAGATCGCGGAATGGGCAGAAGAAAGCAGGAAATTCCATATTGACAATCTCTTACAGCGGGAATAAAATTTATAGATATTAATAATTTATATATTCAGAATTGTATTGGCAAGGGCGTCACAGTTATTTTGTGGCGTCTTTTTGTTTACAGGAAGTACAGATATTACATGGAGGCAAATCATGTCGGACATACTGGTCAGAATGCAGCCGGCGATCAATCAGCAGCTTGCCCGTTACGGGGTGCAGTTCGGGCTGTATAAAAATGGTGAGTTTCACGAGCGGCTTTTCCCTTACGATCCCGTGGCAAGGCAGATCACTGCAGAGGATTTTCAATATCTTGACAGAGGGCTGCAGCAGAGGGTGAACGCACTGAACGCATTTCTCCGGGATGTGTATGGAGAAAAGAAGATCCTTGCAGACGGTGTGATCCCTCCGGACTTCGTCTTTGCAGGTAAGGGATACCTTACGCCCTGTGAGGGCTTTGTTCCCCCGAAAGGCATATACAGTCACATTTCCGGCATAGATCTGGTAGAAGGCACGGATGGAAACTGGTACATCCTGGAGGACAATCTCCGGATTCCCAGCGGCGCCTCTTATCCGCTGATCGCAAGGGTTCTGGAACGCCGTGTCGCGCCGGATCTTTTCCGGGAGGGAAGGATCGCCGATAACAGGAACTATGGAAAATTGCTGGAGCAGGTGATGAATTACGTCAATACCGGCGGGATCAATGTGATTTATACGCCGGGCCGTTATAACGCCGCCTATTTTGAACACAGCTATCTGGCGGAGAAGACGGGGTCTGTTCTCGCAGAAACAGGGGAGTTGGTGACCCACGACGGCTACGTGTGGTACCGGGGCTACGAAGGAGAGCAGCGAGTCGGCGCCATATACCGAAGGATCGGGGATGATTATCTGGATCCTCTGAGTTTTCGGTCTGACAGCCTGATCGGTATCCCGGGGCTGATGAGCGTCTACCGTCAGGGTCATGTGGCAGTCCTGAACGCACCGGGCAACGCGGCTGCAGATGACAAAGGCATATATTACTTCGTTCCGGCGATGATCCGGTATTACCTCGGTGAAGAGCCGATCCTGATGAACGCGCCTACCTATCTTCTGTACTATGAAAAAGACAGAAAATACGTGATGGAGCATCTGGAGAACCTGGTGATCAAGGATGTTTCGGAAGCCGGCGGATACGGCGTTGTTTTCGCCAGGGATCTTACAAAGGAGAAGCTGCGGGAACTGCGTCAGCTTCTGGAGCGGGAGCCACGGCGGTTTATCGCCCAGGAGATCATTGATTTTAAGGATCTTCCGGTTCTGGAAGACGGAGAGAAGGTAATGCGCAAGGCGGACCTGCGGGCCTTCGTTCTTTCCGGAGAGGACACGGTGGTATGGAAGAGCGGTCTGACCCGTTTCTCCCGGACGCCGGACAGTTTTATCGTAAACAGCTCACAGGGAGGAGGTTTTAAGGATACATGGGTACTACGTCAAGAGTAAAAGCAGATCATCTGTACTGGCTGGGACGGTATATCATGCGCACTTACATGGAACTGGACGCGGCTCTGGTGCTGAGGGATCAGATGCTGGATGGTATAGAGGCGGACTACGAAGGATTCTGCCGCAAACTCAGTCTGGAAAATATATACGCAGACGCCCGGGACTGGGAAGAGCGTTTCTTCTTCGATGTGTCGGATCCCGCTTCTATTGCTTCCTGTCTGTCTCGCGCTTATGACAACGCCATCGTCTGCAGGGAAATGATCACCACTGTGGCAATGTCATATATCCAGATGGCACTTAACGCCATGGAGGAAGCGAAAAAGGGCGTCTCGCCGGGCATTGCCTTTCAGTGGGTCATCGATGATCTCCTGGCTTTCCGGGGATGTGTGGAAGAGCGGATGCAGAGCGAGTACGGCCTGGATCTGCTGAAGACTGGATTTACGGTAGAGCGGCTGAACCTCAACCTTCGGCTGGGACATTCCGCTCACCGCTACCTTGTAACAGTAAAACGGCTGGAACGTTATACGTCCAGGGCGGAGATTCTGTGCGACCCGGTGCAGCTGGCTTTCCTGAAGGATACGCTGACCCTGGCGGCAGAAGCGAAGGAGCAGGGGCACACGGGCAGTTATGATGACAGCAGAAATGCACTGATTGCCGCATGCGACCAGCTCGTTCCCGTCGTATAACGGAAGAGTCGTACGAATGCGCGGGCAGCGTACGTACTGCGCAGGAGGGAGGAATTCCATGCAAAGAAATGAATATTCGTTTGAAGTGACCCTGACATTTGACCGGCCGGTGACAGACCACACATTTCTTCTGCGGTGTCTGCCTGTCCGGTCTCCGTCTCAGGTTGTCCTGCAGGAGGACCTGAGGCTCGATCCGGACGTCCATGTAACGGAGTCCACTGACGGGTTCGGCAACCGATGTGTCTCCGGGACTATCCTGTCCAGTCATGATCATTTTACATACCGCAGCAGCGGCATCGTGGAGATACAGAATAGTGAGAGACGTCCGGTATCCTATGCTGAAAAGATGGTCTATGCGGGATACGGTGAACTGACCCAGCCGGATTCGCGGCTGGCAGCGGCAGCGGACGGGCTTTCGCTTATTGCGGGAGGTCTGACGGACGGGCAGAAGGCGGATCTTCTCGTTGGAGAAGTGCAGAATCGCATGATTTACGAACCTGGGATCACCACTACCCATACATCAGCAGCGGAGGCGCTGGAGCTGGGCCACGGCGTGTGCCAGGACTTTGTTCACGTATATATCGCCCTCGCCCGGCAGCTGGGCATGACCGCCAGGTATTGCATGGGTCTGGCGTCGGAAGAAGGCGAGACCCACGCGTGGGTAGAGGTGCTGCTGGAGGACGGATGGCACGGCTACGACCCCACCCGGGGATGCGCTGCCGGCGAAAATTATATCATGATGGCCTGCGGCAGGGACGCGTCAGACTGTCCGGCGGAGATCGGCGCGATGAACGGATATGCCAGCCAAGAGCAGATGGTACAGACGTCAGTCACACCGGTGATCATCCAGCAGGAGCCGCAGGACAGGAAACGGCACCAGCAGCAGAAGCAGCAGGTGCAGCAGTAAGACAGAGCAGGGAGTGAATGAGCTTGGAAGCAGAACAGAATATCGGCAGATTAGAAAAAGTGGCAGGCATTTCGCTTCCGGTGCGGGAGCAGCTGATTCTGAGGAAGATGCATCTGGAACCTCTGGATGCGGCGGAGAACAGCGGGAAAAGAATCTCACTTGTTACGGGAATCCACGGCGATGAGCTGGAGGGACAGCTTGTGGCTTATCTTGTGAACCGTCGGATACGGGAGCATCCGGAGCATCTCCGGGGAACGGTAGACATTTACCCGGCGATGAATCCCCTGGGGATCAATACGATCGAACGGGGCATACCGGGCTTTGATCTTGACATGAACCGAACATTTCCAGGGGATGCGGAAGGGGCAATGACCGAGTACTATGTCAATCAGGCCTTTGAGGATATCAAGGGATCGGACTTCGCCATAGATCTCCACGCGTCGAATATTTTCCTCCGGGAGCTGCCCCAGGTGCGGATCTCCGAAGAGACCCAGGACAGCCTTCTTCCCTATGCGGGACTCCTGAATCTTGACTTTATATGGATCCACAGCGCGGCGACGGTCCTGCAGAGCACGCTGGCATACAGCCTGAATCATGCAGGGACACGGTGTCTCGTGGTGGAAATGGGCGTGGGCATGCGGCTGACCCAGGCTTATGCCGCTCAGGTCACGGAGGGGATTTTCCACCTGATGCACAGCGAGGGCATGTGGAACGGAGAAACGGGACTGACCCATGCTCCCGTAACATGCCGTGACGAAGTGGAATTTCTGAACGCGAATGCTGCCGGTATCTTCATCCCATCCGTGGAGCACGACATGCACGTTCGGAAGGGTGAGAGGATCGGTGTGATCGCAGATCCTCTGACAGGCACGGACCGGGAGACCATCCAGGCGCCGGAGGATGGGCTGCTGTTTACGCTGCGGGAATACCCCGTGGTCTATCCGGGAAGCCTCCTGGGAAGGATCTATGTGCCGGGGGAGGCGCAGAAATCGGAAGGGAACGGAGGGGAAGCAAAATGAAGGAAGAAGTGATTTTCAGACTGGAAACGCCCTACCGGGAACCATGTATGGTCCGGGCATTCCGCTTCGGCTCCGGCCAGAAGAGCTGCGCTGTTGCAGCGGGCCTGCGGGGCAATGAGGTACAGCAGATGTTTACGGCGGCTCTTCTTGTACAGAAGCTGAAGGCACTGGAAGAGGAGAGCGCGATCCTTCGGGATCACGAGATCCTCGTGATCCCCTGCGTCAATCCCTTTTCCATGAATATAAGCAGCCGGTTCTGGCCCATGGACCAGACGGATATCAACCGGATGTTCCCCGGCTATGATCAGGGTGAAACGACCCAGCGGATCGCCGGGGCGCTGTTTGATGAGGTAAAAGAATATGAGTACGGGATCCATCTGGCCAGCTTCTATCTGCCTGGGGACTTCATCCCTCACGTCCGCATCCTGGACACAGGATACGAAAACGCGGGCCTGGGTAATCTGTTCGGGCTGCCTTATATTGTCGTCAGTGAGCCGGCGCCCTTTGATACTGCGACACTGAACTATAACTGGCAGATCTGGGGAACAAAGGCCTTCTCGCTGTACACCAGAGAGACGGACCTGGTAGATACCCAGAGTGCCCGGATCACGAGGAACGGGATCCTCCGGTTCCTGAACCGCATCGGCTGCATCCGGTACCTCAGCAGCAACGGATTCCTGCCTACGACGGTGCAGGAGAAGGACATGCTGAAGATCCATACGCAGCAGTCAGGGATATTCCATCGCCTCAGGGACCCGGGCGATGAGGTGGAAAAGGGAGATCTGCTGGCAGAAATACTGGATCCGCTGACTGCAGAACGCGTATGTGAGATCCTTTCTCCTGCCCACGGAATGATTTTCTTCGCCATGAGCCATCCTCTGGTCAGCAGCCATGAGATTGCGTTTCGGATCATCACGGATCTTCATGCGTGATATGCTGATTTGACGCTGCGGCGGCTTCGGTGTAAACTGGGCTAAAGGAGTGAATAATTATGCAAACATTAATGAACAAAGACGTGTTTGGACCGGGCCGTCTCATGGATCCGGATAAGACACTGGCTGTCCTCATAGACTATCAGACGAAGCTGGCGCCCGCCGTCACCGGCCGGGAGCAGCTGGACGATAAACTCTGCCGGATCCTGGGCGGTCTGAGAGCGATCGGCGTACCCATAATCGTAACCCAGCAGTATACAAAGGGTCTCGGCCCTACCACCGATGCGCTGAAACAGGTTCTGGGGGATTTTCAGCCTATAGAGAAGAACAGCTTCAGCTGCATGCGGACGCCGGAATTCCGGGAAGCGGTCCAGGCGTCAGGCAAACGGGACATAATCATTACGGGCATAGAGACCCATATCTGCGTGGAGCAGACGGCCCTGATGATGCTGGATGAGGGATACCGGGTATTCCTGCCTGCGGACTGCTGCGCCAGCCGCAGCTCCGGCGATCATCTGGCGGCGCTGCAGCGTATGGCCCAGTCCGGGGCGGTGATCACCAGCTATGAGGCGGTGCTCTATGAGCTGATGCAGGATTCCAGGCACCCTGCGTTTAAAGAAGTGCTGAAAATCGTGAAATAGCAGTTTGCAGAAAACATGGAAGTCTTACTTACTCGGCTTCTGTCATGACGTATTCCTGGAACCAGGGAAGGGAGAATGCTACATAACCTCGTTTGGTCCCATGGATGATCCCCTTGTCGATCAGCCTGCGACGATACGGCGAAAACTGAGAATTGGAGATGCCTTCAGCATTTAGGATATCAGATACCCGGCCTGTCTTGCTTTCTGCGATCAGCCGGGTAAATTTCTGGTCCTGTTCCGACAGCTCACTCCAGATCTTCCGATAGGAGTTCGACTGCACATAGGAAATGGCAGAATCCAGAGCAGTCTTCCGGTCCGCGGGATACTTCCACAGGTAATAGCCCAGCGACTGAAAAGCGAAGGAATATCCCTTGGTTTCCCGGGCGTAATAAAGCGCGGCGGCTTCTTCCAGAGAAAGCACGTCCTGGTAATTCCGGGCCATCTGGGCAGTGCTCAGGGGACTGAGCATTATTTTCGGCGCACGGTAGAGGAACGTGAGATCATTTATATTCTGCAGTGCGGTCACGTTATCGTAAAGGCCGGTCATGAGCAGATAAATGGGAAGTCCCCGGCGCATCAGGTTCTGAAATGTTCCGGCAAATACACGCATCTGCTGTGTGCGCGACACCTCATCGATGGTAACCAGCAGCCTCCTGTTATGACCATCCATGGAGCGCAGCATTTCTTCTATCATGCTTTCCGCATCATATACCGGAGCCCGATTCCCAAGGCTTATGCCGAGGCCAAAGGCGGACAGATCAATGGAGGCATTGGAAAATACAGTCTGGAGCCGTTTCTGCCGGCTGAGTTTCCGGGCAAGGCTGTCTACAAGATCCGGGATCGCGGGATTCAGGCTGATCACGGTCCACCGGTCGTCTTCCTGCAGCTGGTTCTCTATTTCTGTGAGCAAAACGGTCTTGCCGCAGCCGCGGATGCCGGTCAGTATATAAGCAGTCTGGGACGGATAGTCCGCTGTCAGATCTTCTATAATGTCATTCGCTTCTGCCGGTCGGTTGATATATTGTCTTGGAATCCTTCCAAAGGTCAGGGAATAGGGGTTATTTGCAGCCATTGAAATCCGTCTCCTTTTATCATTGGTTTATTCTATTTTATCAATCGGAAGAATTTTTATCAAGTTTTTATTCTATTTTATCAAATTGGCGGTAGAGAAATCTCGTTTTCCTCTTGCTCTGAACAGTTCTTTTTGTATAATCATATAAATATAGTAGGTTATTTCGTTAAATACAAAGTCCTGGCTTTGCCATACTTCAAAAATAGAGGAATCAAAATGTGCGAACTGTTTGCATTCAACTCCGATAAGAAAGAGAATATAACACCATATCTCATAGAATTTTACAGCCACAGCGACGTCAATCCCCATGGCTGGGGCATCGCGGACATCCACGGACCGGTGGGCCTGGAAACGGGCCTGGACAAGGCCAGCGACTCCCGGTTCCTGCCTCATCTGATCAAAGAGCTGCTGCCCACGGATCTGCTGCTGGCTCACATTCGCCTCGCTACCGTAGGCGAGCCCTGCATAGCCAACTGCCATCCCTTCCGGCGCGGGGACGCAGGCGGAACGGAATGGACATTCATGCATAACGGGACTATTTTCCAGGGAGAGGAACTGGGAAAATATCAGTCTGTACAGAAAGGAACGACGGACAGTGAGCGTGTCATGCTCTATCTGATCGACCAGCTGAATTCCCTGCATGACGGAAATCCGGCAGAAGCGTCCTACGAAGAGAAATATGCGGTGATCGAGGAGGTGATCCGCACCCTGGCGCCGGGAAACAAGCTCAATCTGGTATTTACCGACGGGCGGCGGCTGTTTATCCATACAAACATGGAGGGAACGCTGTACAGCAAGACTTTGCCCATGAAAAAAGGAATCATGTTCGCCACGGTTCCCCTGGACCACGAGGAATGGCAGCCCGTAGAGATGCGCCGGCTGCTCGTTTACGAAAAGGGCGATCAGGTTTACCGAGGTGAACCGCATAATTATACATATGTTCCGGCAAGCGAACTGGAGCTTCCCTGGTATGAGCCGGGAGCGGAAAAGGCTGTTATGGAGCCGGATCCCCTGCGCCGCGCGATTTATCATAAATATATTCTTCCTACCGAGCGGGAGCCACAGGATTTCGTGGGGATCGAGCTGGAATATCCAATCGTCAATCGTTCCAGGGGCCCGGTGGACTTCGATGTAGTGCACAAACTCAGCGCCGCGTTTGCGGACCGGTTCGGCATGGACAAGCGGCGCTACGACGATGACGGATGCCTTTATTCCGCTTACTCATCGTCTAATGGCGATGACCTTTCCTTCGACTGCTCTTATAACACGCTGGAGCTTTCTTTCGGCAGGGAGAGGAATATCCATGCGGTGGATCAGCGCTTCCGCGAATACTATACGTGGATTCAGGAATACCTGGGCCGCTATAATCATACGCTGACGGGCATGGGCATAAACCCTGCCCGCAATGTCAATGTGAATGAGCCGGTAAAAAGCGAGCGCTACCGCATGCTGCTTCATTACCTCAGTACCTGCAGGAGCGATGACGCGAAAGGTCTTCCGATGCATAATTATTCCAACTTCGGTCTGTTTGCCTGTGCGTCTCAGGTGCAGCTGGATGTGGGCCAGGACCAGACGACCGATGTGCTGAATATATTTAACAAACTGGAACCGCTGAAATCGGTGCTGTTCGCCAATTCCTACATGCCTGAGGAGGATCTGCTGCTGTCCCGGGATTATCTGTGGCAGCGCTCCGCCCACGGGATCAATACCCATAACACGGGGATGTACGATGTGGAATTCCGCAGTGAGGCTGAGCTGATGAACTACATAGAATCCATGAGCATCTATTCCATGGAGCGGGGTGGAAAATATATTCATTTCGATCCGATCCCTCTGCGGGATTATTTTACAAAGTCTTATCTGACCGGGGAATTCTACGATAACGGACGCTATCAGGAGATCCGTTTCGCTCCACAGATGGAGGATCTGCAGTTCGTCCGCACATTTAAGCTGGACGACCTGACTTTCCGGGGGACGGTGGAATTCCGCAGTGTCTGCGAGCAGCCGGTCCGGGACGCCATGACAACGGCAGCGTTCCATGCCGGACTGATCCGCAGATACAGAGATCTGGACGAGCTGCTTGATGGGGCAGACTGCCTCTACGGCCGAGGCTATTCCCCGGAAGAACTCCGCAGAAGCCTGAACAGATGCCAGTGGCCCACATTCCTGGATCGCAGTGAGATATCCGGCCTGCTTGTCCAGGTGCTGGATCTGGCGAAGAATGGTCTGCAGGACAGGGGATACGGAGAGGAATCCTTCCTGGAACCGCTGTACGACCGGGCCCGCAGCCTGAAGTCCCCGGCTGTTTACATGAAAGAGCAGCTGGAGGCGGGCAGGAGCATGGATGGGATGATCGATGAGTTCGCGGCGCTGTGATAACCAGTCAGAATTGAAAATCTGTCAATTGAATTCCCTTTCCGCTGTGTCATAATGCAGATACAGAGAAGGAAGGGGATCAGGCTGTCTGCAATAGATAAAAGAGACACCTCGCCGGTAAGGGAAGGTTTGTTCAGTCCCTCCGTTATGACTGAATGCAGTGATATGTCGCCGGAGGATCTGTCTGCTTCAAATAGTGACATTGGCCTCATCCGCAGCAGCGCAATCCGTCCGGCTCCGCTGTTCATGATGCCTTTGTGATCAGGAGTAGAAGAGCCGGTCAGGCCTTTGTTGACCTGATATAATCAATGCCCCGGAACACCGAGAGCGCGTAGATCCCTGCGCCGATGGGCAGACAGTCCGGGTCCGCCAGGTAGCGGGGACTGTGAAGAGGATAGATGCAGCCCTTCGCTTCGTTTCGGATGCCGAGAAAGTAGAAGAACGTGGGAATCCCCGTATCCTGATAGAACGCGAAGTCTTCGCCCGCCATGGATGCAGGCGGATCAACGGGCTCCGCGACAGCGCCGGCCGCATCGAGAGCCAGATCATACAGCTGCTCCGAACCGGTCGCTCCCAGATCCAGAGGGAAATCCAGCTCAGCAGTGCATCCGTAAGCCTCCGCAGTGCCTGTGACGATCTGATCCATGCGCCGGCGGATCTGATCCATGTCCTCTTCATGGAAGGCCCGGGCGGTGCCCTTCATGGTTACCGTGTCCGGTGTGACGTTCGTCATGCCCTGGCCGCCCTGGATGCTGCAGATGGAGACGACGGCCGGATGGAACGGATCGATGCTCCGGCTGACGATGGTCTGAACGGACTGGATCACGGCGGCAGCGCAGACGATGGGATCCCGGGTGGTATGGGGAAGAGCACCGTGACCGCCTGTGCCCCGGATCCGGATCTCGAAGTTAATTACAGCAGCCATCAGCGGTCCTTTCCTGACGCCCACGGTGCCAGTGGGGATGGAGGGAGCATTGTGAAGGCCGAACAGCATGTCCACCTTCGGATTCTGCAGGACGCCGCGGTCGATCATGTAGGTGCTCCCGCGGGACACTTCTTCCGCGGGCTGAAACAGGAACTTGACGCTGCCGTTTATCTGCTCCCGCATCCGGATCAGTACCCGGGCTGCGCCCAGAAGGGATGCCATGTGAGTGTCGTGTCCGCAGGCGTGCATGATCCCGGGATGCTCCGATAGTACAAAGCCTTCTTCACCGGTTTCTCGTTTTGTTTCACTTACGGGCAGGCCGTCGATGTCGGCCCGCAGGCCGATGCAGGGACCCGATCCAGAACCTTCCAAATAGCCTGCAACGCCCGTTTCCAGGCCGTAATCCAGGATCTGTATGTCCATTTCCTCAAGTCTTTTTCGGATGTATTCTGTTGTCTCGTATTCCTGGAAACTCAGTTCCGGGATCCGGTGCAGACTGTGGTAGTCTTTCAGCATAGCTGATGTGTACTCTTCGGTTAACTTTATGACAGTATTATCTATTTCATTCATTTTGGTTCTGTTCCTTTCGAGAATATTATACCCGATACCTGCGCAGTCAACAAATTTCTCTGATGCAGCAGAATGGAAGCTGGGGTATAATGATATTGTAGTCCGTTTACGTTTTTCGAAAAGGTGTGGAATTATGGGAGTATATCTCAACCCAGGAGCAGAAAAGTTTCTGATGGATCGAAAAATGCCGATCTATGTGGACAAATCTATGATCATCCATGAACTGAACGGCACTGTCCTGACGGGAATGCGGTATCTTTGTGTCAGCAGGCCCAGAAGGTTCGGTAAGACCATGGCAGTGGATATGATCTCTGCATATTACGATAAAACGCAGACTGCCGAAGAACTTTTTCAGGGTCTTCGGATTATTTCAGATAAGGATTTTCAGAAATACTGCAATCGCTTTGATGTGATTAAAATCAATATGCAGGAATTTCTGAGCGAATCAAAGTCTATGGCGGCGGCGCTGGATCTGCTGAAAAGGTCTATTCTCTGGGAATTATTGAAGGAATATCCAGATACGGATTACTTTGATTCCTCAAATTTAACCAGATCTATGAATGATCTGTTCACACAGAGGGGGCTTCAGTTTGTCATATTGATTGATGAATGGGACTGCGTTTTCAGAGAATATCCCCGGGATGAAGAAGGACAGAAAATTTATCTGGATTTTTTGCGAGACTGGCTGAAGGATAAAGCATATGTTGCTCTGGCATATTACAGTGCGCGGCAATATTATAATCTGATACGGGAATTCCCGGCGGGGAAAGGATTCGCGGATCTCCTGTTCCTGCCAAGAGTCAGCCATCCGGAAGTGCCGGCTATGGTTGTAGAGTTGAAGTGGGATCAGTCTGCGGATACAGCAGTTTCTCAGATCATTGAGCGTCAGTATCCCAATGGATTGACGGACTATCAAGGAACTATTCTTCTGGTTGGGATAAGCTATGATAGAAAGACAAGGAAACATGCTTGCAAAATAGTTTCAGTGAGCAAGGAATAAAGGAGCCTAGATAATAATGAAGATTGAGGTTATGCGGGGTGAAGATGAGTGGCAGCGGGCCGGCGCCTATTCAGTGCGGATCGAAGGCATGAACCGGCAGCATCACATTTCTCTTCGTGATGAGTTTGATGATCGTGACTGCGATGGAACAAAATATATCATACTTCTGGATGATGGATACCCGGTGGGAACCTGCAGGTTCTATGAGGTTGGGCCAGGGCAGGCGGAGATCAGCCGGGTGGTGATCCTGCCGGAATACCGCGGGAAGCAGCTGGGAGCACGAGTGATCCGGGAAGCGGAGAAGTGGATCGCGGAGCTCGGTTTTCGGTCGATCGATGTGGAAAGCCGGGTCACGGCGGTGGGATTCTACGAGAAGCTCGGATATGCGGTCGTTGACGATACGGTCATAAAGAGCGGGATATTCGACTGCATACTGATGCGAAAAAATATTGAATGAGAACGGGAGCACCGGTGCTCCTGCAGGGTGAATTCAGGAGGAAAAATATCATGAGCAATGTAATCAACAACATCAAGGAAAGAAGAAGCATCCGCAAGTATAAGCCGGAGATGGTTCCTAAGGATGTGATCGCCAAGGTCATGGAAGCCGGACTCTATGCGGCGAACGGCATGGGAAGCCAGTCTTCCATCATCGTTGCTGTGACGAATCCGGAGACCATTCGGAAACTGGCAGCGGTGAATGCGAAGATCATGGGACAGGGCGAGAGCTTCGATCCGTTTTACGGTGCCCCAGTGGTACTCATCGTACTGGATCCTGTGAAGAGCCCGACGGCAGTCTACGACGGCAGTGCCGTCCTTCAGACCATGATGCTGGCTGCGGAGGACATGGGCCTTGGAACATGCTGGATCCACAGGGCGAAAGAGGAGTTTGAGATGCCGGAATGGAAGGAATGGCTGGCATCCATCGGCGTGCAGGGTGATTATCAGGGCGTCGACCACTGCATCCTCGGCTACCCGGATGGAGATCATCCTAAGGCGCCGGCGCGGAAAGAAGGACGGATCTACTGGGCGGAATAATTTTATGACGAAGAACTTGCCCGGCGGGAGCATGCTCCCGCCGGGCGTTTTGTTATTTATCTGGCACGGAGCATGAGAAACGCTCCGTTGTTGCCCCGCTGGCCGCGGGTCGCCCGGTGGGAGAAGAGGCGGTCAGGGTTGCAGCAGGTGCAGCGGTCGGATACAGAAATATTGCGGGCAGGAACGCCGGCTTCTGTCAGGACCGCAATGTTTGCCTTCCAGAGGCTGAGCTGCCAGTGACCGGGGCGGCCGGGCTTCAGGATGCTGGCCAGGCCAGGGCTTTGTGAAAACTCCCGGCGGAACACATCGGCGACATCCTCGCTGATCTCATAGCAGTCCTGACAGATGCCGGGACCTATGGCGCAAAGGAGATCTTCTGGGGACGTATGGAATTCGCGGGCCATGGCGTTGATCGTTACTGCGCCGATCCGTCCGGCAGTGCCCCGCCAGCCCGCGTGGCTGAGGCCGATGGCCCGGTGCACGGTATCCACGAAATATATGGTCGGGCAGTCGGAACCGAAGGCGTTCAGCAGCAGCCCCGGTTCATCAGTGATCAGGCCGTCCACATCGTCATAGCCGACAGGACGGGTCACGCCCCTGCCGGCATCTTCCCTGCCCACCCGTCTCACGTTTGTGGTATGGGTCTGGTGGGTGCAGACAACGTGGGAAGGATCCGTGCCCAGAGCGGCAGTCAGCCTGCGGTAGTTTTCCGCCAGATGCTCCCGGGTCTCGCCGAGCCTGTCGCCGAAGTTCAGGCTGGAAAGGATGCCTGTGCTCACGCCGCCCTGCCGGGTGCTGAAGCAGTGAGCGATGCCTTCCAGCGCATTCAGAGCCGGGAACTGCAGGAGGCTAAGGCCTGTTCCGTCGGGATTCGGGTAATTGAGTTCCGTCATGCCCTTCTTTACTTCTGAATATTCATCGCGGTAATTTGCGGGGTCTGTTATCCAGTTTTGTAATTGTTCCATGTGCGACAGCCTCCTTAATGTAATTCTTCATAGTTTAGCATGACTGCAGGAACCTTGCAAATGCACATATATTATGATAAAATTACGATAGAAAGAGGTGAAAAATAATGATAAATATTCGACCGGTTTCTGATTTAAGAAATAAATTTGCAGATATAGAAAAGACAGTTAAGGATGGTTCGCCGGTATACCTGACCAAGAATGGATATGGGACGATGGTTGTACTGAGTATAGAGGAATATTCGAAGCTGACGGATTATGTTGAACGCTCACTTGATGCAGCTGACCGTCAGGCGGAAACAACAAACTTTCGAATGAGCCATGATGAAGTGTTTTCAAAGATTCGGGGACGAGACATATGATAAAATATGAGCTTCGATATCTGCCGTTGTTCTATGATGACCTTGTGGAAAATGTTAATTATATACGATATTCTCTCATGAACGGCGCTGCAGCGGATGCTTTGATCGATGCTGTTGAGACTGCAATCCAGAAGAGGCTTTCATGTCCGGAAAGCTTTGAACCATACCAATCCTCCCGGGAGAGAAAGTATAACTATTACAGGATCTATGTGAAGAACTATGTGATCTATTATGTAGTAATACCGGGAGAAGTTCCGATAATGGAAGTCCGGAGGATGCTTTACAGACGGCAGGACGTCGACAGGAATATTTAAATTATAAAGTGCTTCCGAACAAATGTCGGTTAGTTACCTCTGCTGCAGCGTATCTGCTGCCGGCTGCCATGCGCGGATCAGGTCATCCAGGCTGCTGCGGGCGTTGGCCGGGCTGGTCGAGGGCAGCACCCGGGAGGGAAAATAAATTTCCGGGAAATCTTCTGCTAATTTGGGCTCGAGGTACTTGTGAAACAGCCGGCCTGCCGTCCCGCCATTCAAAAATATGGGGAAAACAGCCGGGATATTCCCGGTGCCGCATATCGGTCTCAAAATCCTGCCGATGTCCGCGGGCTGGACGTTGCGGATACTGCTGTCCGATGAGCCTTTGATATCACATTCCTCAATCACGTCCCACAGCGCGATGCCGTTTGCGAGGAGCATCGCTTTTTTCTCGGGAATCGTTTCCGGGAGGGCAGGCCAGTCGGTCAATGCGCGGATCACCCGCCAGAAACGGTTCTGGGGATGGCCGTAATAAAATTTTTCTTGGTCAAGTCCTTTTTTGTGTGTAAATTAGAATTCAAGCAATTCTGATAATTTGGTTCTTCTGAGTGATTCCGTTGTCTACGATGA